>CAZFFB010000007.1:0-18614 GCA_964517735.1 uncultured Pseudomonas sp. | reverse complement strand
TCGGATGGGGCGTTTCTAGAACGCATCAACGGCGCCCATTCGCATACCTACGAATGGAGAACTCTTCGATGAGTGCTGTCATGACGCCTGCCGGTTTCACCGACTTCAAGGTCGCCGACATTTCCCTGGCCGCCTGGGGCCGCCGCGAGATCATCATCGCCGAATCGGAAATGCCCGCGCTGATGGGCCTGCGCCGCAAATACGCCGCCGAGCAGCCGCTGAAAGGCGCGAAGATCCTCGGCTGCATCCACATGACCATCCAGACCGCCGTGCTGATCGAGACCCTGGTCGCGCTGGGGGCCGAGGTACGCTGGTCCTCGTGCAACATCTTCTCCACCCAGGACCAGGCCGCCGCCGCCATCGCCGCCGCCGGCATCCCGGTGTTCGCCTGGAAGGGCGAGACCGAGGAGGAGTATGAGTGGTGCATCGAGCAGACCATCCTCAAGGACGGTCAGCCGTGGGATGCCAACATGATCCTCGACGATGGTGGCGACCTGACCCAGATCCTCCATGAGCGCTATCCGGCGATGCTGGAGAAGATCCACGGCATCACCGAGGAAACCACCACCGGCGTACACCGCCTGCTGGAAATGCTCAAGGCTGGCAGCCTGAAAGTCCCGGCGATCAACGTCAATGACGCGGTGACCAAGAGCAAGAACGACAACAAGTACGGCTGCCGCCACAGCCTCAGCGACGCCATCAAGCGCGGCACCGACCACCTGCTCTCCGGCAAGCAGGCGCTGGTGATCGGCTACGGCGATGTGGGCAAGGGCTCGGCCCAGTCGCTGCGCCAGGAAGGCATGATCGTGCGGGTCACCGAGATCGACCCGATCTGCGCCATGCAGGCCTGCATGGACGGCTTCGAGGTGGTGTCCCCGTACCTCAACGGCGAAAACGATGGCACCGATGCCAGTGTCGACAAGGACCTGCTCGGCCGGATCGACCTGCTGGTCACCACCACCGGCAACGTCAACGTCTGTGACGCCGGCATGCTCAAGGCGCTGAAGAAGCGCGCCGTGGTGTGCAACATCGGCCACTTCGACAACGAGATCGACACCGCCTTCATGCGCGCCCACTGGGCCTGGGAAGAGGTCAAGCCGCAGGTGCACAAGGTCCACCGCACCGGCAAGGACGGCTTCGACCCGCACAACGACGACTACCTGATCCTGCTCTCCGAGGGTCGCCTGGTGAACCTTGGCAACGCCACCGGTCACCCGAGCCGGATCATGGACGGCTCCTTCGCCAACCAGGTGCTGGCGCAGATCCACCTGTACGGCGAGAAGTTCGCTGACCTGCCGGCCGGCGAGAAGGCAGCCCGCGTGCGGGTCGAGCTGCTGCCCAAGAAGCTCGACGAGGAAGTCGCGCTGGAAATGGTCAAGGGCTTTGGCGGGGTGATCACCCGCATGACGCCGGCACAGGCCGACTACATCGGCGTCAGCGTCGATGGTCCGTTCAAGCCGGAAACCTACCGCTACTGATCGTGCCGGGTGGAGGCGGCCGGCGGCCGCCCTCCACCCGTGCCCAAGGAATCCGCAATGACCCAGGAACGCCGCTACAGCTTCGAGTTCTTCCCGACCAAGACCGAAGCCGGGCATGACAAGCTGATGACCGTGGCCCGCCAGCTGGCGGCCTACAAGCCCGACTTCTTCTCCTGCACCTACGGGGCCGGCGGCTCGACCCGCGATCGCACCCTGAACACCGTGCTGCAGCTCGATGGCGAGGTGAAGGTGCCGACTGCACCGCACCTGTCCTGCGTCGGCGACAGCAAGACCGAGCTGCGCCAGCTGCTCGACACCTACAAGGATGCCGGCATCCGTCGCATCGTCGCCCTGCGCGGTGACCTGCCCTCAGGCATGGGTCAGGCCCATGGCGAGCTGCGCTATGCCAACGAGCTGGTGGAGTTCATCCGCCACGAGACCGGCGATCACTTCCACATCGAAGTCGCCGCCTATCCGGAAATGCACCCCCAGGCGCGCAACTTCGAGGATGATCTGCACAATTTCGCTCGCAAGTGCCAGGCAGGCGCCGACAGCGCGATCACCCAGTACTTCTTCAGCGCCGACTGCTACTTCTACTTCGTCGAGCGGGTGCGCCGACTGGGCGTCGAAACACCGATCACCCCGGGCATCATGCCGATCACCAACTACAGCAAGCTGGCACGCTTCTCCGATGCCTGCGGCGCCGAGATCCCGCGGTGGATCCGCAAGCAGCTCGAAGCCTACGGCGACGACCTGGAAAGCATCCAGGCCTTTGGCGAGCAGGTGATCACCGAGATGTGCGAGCGGCTGCTCGAGGGCGGCGCCCCGGGCCTGCACTTCTACACCCTGAACCAGGCCGAGCCGAGCCTGGCGATCTGGAACAACCTCAAGCTGCCCCGCTGAGGCCGGGCCTTGCGGCCCACCGCGCTGCCAGCACCTGCCGGTGCGGCAGCAAACTCCGGGTCTGCCGCGCCTGCGCCGGCACACCCAGCACGCTACGGACCTCCGTCCAGACCACCGCCCGGCGCAGGGCGCTGGCCGTCGGGCGGGGGTGTGATCCACGGTTCACACCCTGTTCGAAGCCCTGATGATGCGCGCGGGATCACCGATGATCCCCCCCAAGTCGGCGGGTTGCCGACATGACACAGGAACCCCGCATGTCCTTCATTTCCCTCGGCCTCTCCGAGGCTCTGGCCAATGCCGTCGAAGCCGCCGGCTACACCCAGCCGACCCCGGTGCAGCAACGCGCCATTCCCGCCGTCCTGCAGGGCCGCGACCTGATGGTCGCCGCGCAGACCGGCACCGGCAAGACCGGCGGCTTCGCCCTGCCGGTGCTCGAGCTGCTGTTCCCGGGCGGCCATCCCGACCGCGAACACCGCCACGGCCCCAAGCAGCCGCGCGTGCTGGTGCTGACCCCGACCCGTGAGCTGGCCGCCCAGGTCCACGACAGCTTCAAGCTGTACGCCCGCGATCTGCCGTTCAAGAGCGCCTGCATCTTCGGCGGGGTCGGCATGAACCCGCAGGTCCAGGCACTGGCCAAGGGCGTCGATGTGCTGGTCGCCTGCCCGGGCCGCCTGCTCGATCTGGCCAACCAGAAGGCCATCGACCTGTCGCATGTGGAGATCCTGGTCCTCGACGAGGCCGACCGCATGCTCGACATGGGCTTCATCCATGACGTGAAGAAGGTTCTCGCCAAGCTGCCGAGCAAGCGCCAGAACCTGCTGTTCTCGGCGACCTTCTCCAAGGACATCACCGATCTGGCCGGCAAGCTGCTGCACAACCCCGAGCGCATCGAGGTGACCCCGCCGAACACCACGGTGGAGCGCATCGAGCAGCGTATCTTCCGCATCGGCGCCACCCAGAAGCGTGCCCTGCTCGCCCACCTGGTGACCCTCGGCGCCTGGGAGCAGGTGCTGGTGTTCACCCGCACCAAGCATGGCGCCAACCGCCTGGCCGAGTACCTGACCAAGCAGGGCCTGCCGGCGGCGGCGATCCACGGCAACAAGAGCCAGAACGCACGCACCAAGGCGCTGGCCGACTTCAAGGCCAATGAAGTGCGCATCCTGGTGGCCACCGACATCGCCGCCCGCGGCCTGGACATCGATCAGCTGCCCCACGTGGTCAACTACGAGCTGCCCAACGTCGAGGAAGATTACGTGCACCGCATCGGCCGTACCGGCCGTGCCGGGCGCAGCGGCGAGGCGATCTCGCTGGTCGCCCCCGACGAGGAGAAGCTGCTCAAGGCCATCGAGCGGCTGACCAAGCAGCGCATTCCCGAAGGCGACATGCAGGGCTTCGACCCCAGCCAGGTGGTCGACACCGGCCCCGCCGACAGCGACGAGCGCCCGCCGCGCCAGGGCCGTGGCCACGGCCGCAAGGATCTGCCGCAGGAGCGCAAGGAACGTCCGGTGCGCCAGGGTAGCGGGCGTGGCGAGAAGAGCGAGAAGGCCGCCAAGAGCGAACAGCCGGCCGGCGCCGACAAGGGCCAGGCCCGTCCGCCGCGCGGCGAGCGTCCGGCCCGCGGCGCGGCAAGGCCCGCTACCCAGGGCGGTGAGGCACGTCCGCGCCTTGACGGTGGCCAGGGTCGCAACGAGCGCCGCAATACGCCGGCAGCGATCCAGCTGGCGCCGGGCGAGCTGCCGCTGCCGGCCCGCCCGGACCGTGATCCGGAGGCGTTCCTGGACGATGAGTACGACAACTTCGGCAACAGCGTCGAATATGTCAGCCCCTACCAGAACGCCCGCAATGGTCGTGGCCCGGGCAACAATCGTCGCCCGGGCGCCAGCGGCGCGGCGCGCAGCCCGGCCAGCAACACCGGCAAGCCGGCCCGCCAGGGGGGTGGCAATCCCGGCCGGGGCCGCAAGGCGCCGCCGAGCCTGATGAGCGATGCGCCGCTGCGCGAGCCGGGCAGCGCCCGCCCGCCCCGCGAGACCCAGCCGCTGATCGTCCACAAGCCCTCGCGCAACGACCGTCTGCCAACCGCCGAGCAGCTCGATGAGCTGGAGCGTCGCCCGCGCAGCGAGAAGCCAGCCCTGCTGACCCGCCCGGGCAAGTAAGGCTCGTCCGTCCTGACCGCGCTGCCTGCAGCGCGGTCAGGTCTCCTCGTCGTGCATCAGGGTCAGCCCCCGAGCGATCGCCAGCGCAATGAACATCACCCCGGCCACCGCCTCGGCACCCGCCAGCAGGCGGGCCAGCGGTGCAATGGCGTGGATATCGCCATAACCCACAGTGGTCAGGGTAGCCAGGCTGTAGTAGATGAAGTCATCCAGCCCCATCGGCATCTCCGGGCCGCGAAAGGCCCCCGGCTGCAGGCTGTTGACCAGGTGATAGGCCGAGGCAAAGGCCAGCGCAATCTGGATGTACAGCGCACACAGTCCGTAGAGCAGCTCGCGGGTCACCGGCCGCTCCACTGTCACCCGGCGAAACAGCGCCGCCGTCAGCAGCAGGTAGAAGAACAGCCGGGTCAGTCCGTCAGACAGGGCGCGCGGCAGATCGACCAACTGCTCGATGCCGAGCAGGCCCAGATTGAACAACCCCAGCAGCAAGGCCAGCTGCTGGAACAGCCGGCGGTGGCGCAGGGTGTTGATCGCCGCCAGCACCAGCGCCAGCAGGCAGCCCCACTCCAGCCACCACGCCAGCTGGGGCCAGCCGAGCACCAGGGTCAGCAGGCAGCTGGCCAGCAGCAGCAGGCGGAAGCGGTAATGCAGCAGGTGCTCGTTCAACATGGCGCGCCTCCCGGCAGGCCAGCGGCTGCATCCGCCACCGATCGAGCCACGGCAGGGTTCATGGGCCACCGCCCAGGATACGCCGCAGCGTGGCGTCACCATCGCGCAGGTGATGCGTGAGGGCCGCCAGGGCATGCAGCAGTGCCAGCCCGATCAGTCCCCAGGCCAGCCACTGATGCAGCGCCGCCGCCAGCAGCCGCTGACCGGGCCAGGGCGTGATCAGTACCGGCAGGCTGAACAGCCCGAACACCTCGACAGGCCGCCCCTCGGCGGTGGACAGCAGATACCCCGACAGCACCAGGGCCAGCAGGCCGGCATACAGCAGGCCGTGAGCCAGACGCGCCGCCAGACGCAGTCCGGGGCCGTGACTGGCCAGAGGGGCCGGAGGCGGACTCAGACCGCGCCAGACCAGGCGTAGCAGCACCAGCAGGGCCAGCAGCACGCCCAGCCCCTGATGCAGGGCTGGCGCACGCCGGTACCAGGGGCTGAACAGGTCCAGCCCGCTCATCCACAGGCCCAGGGCAAACAGCACCACCACCAGCAGGGCGGTACTCCAGTGCAGCAGGATGCCGATCAGGCCGTAGCGTTCGGCAGAATTGCGCCATTGCATGGGAATGCGCTCTTGCAGGGAAGACCGCGCAAGGGTAACAACAGCGCCCCGCCCACGCAGCAGCCCGATTGCGCCAGCGCATGAGCCGATCGTTACACTGTGGCCCCCAAGACCACCCGCGGAGCCCTGCGATGAGCCACAACCAGCACTGGATGGAGCGCGACCTTGCCGTGCTCTGGCACCCCTGCACGCAGATGAAGGATCATGAGCAGCTGCCCTTGATCCCGATCCGCCGTGGCGAAGGCGTGTGGCTGGAGGACTTCGACGGCAAGCGCTACCTGGATGCGGTCAGCTCCTGGTGGGTCAACGTGTTCGGTCACGCCAACCCGCGGATCGGTGCGCGGATCCGCGAACAGCTCGACAGCCTCGAGCACGTGATGCTCGCCGGCTTCAGCCACCAGCCGGTGATCGAGCTGTCCGAACGCCTGGTGGCGCTCACCCCGCCGGGCCTCGACCGGGTGTTCTACGCCGACAACGGCTCCTCGGGCATCGAGGTGGCGCTGAAGATGAGCTTCCACTACTGGCGCAACGCAGGCCGGGACGGCAAGCAGCGCTTCGTCACCCTGACCAACAGCTACCACGGCGAGACCGTGGCGGCGATGTCGGTGGGCGACGTGGCGCTGTTCACCGCCACCTACAAGCCGCTGCTGCTGGACACCTTCAAGGTGCCCAGCCCCGACTGCTACCAGCGCCCCGAGGGGGTCAGCTGGGAGGAGCACTCGCGGCTGATGTTCGCGCACATGGAGCAGACCCTCGCCGAGCATCACGACGAGATCGCCGCGGTGATCGTCGAGCCGCTGATCCAGGGCGCCGGCGGCATGCGCATGTATCACCCGATCTACCTGACCCTGCTGCGCGAGGCCTGCGACCGCTACGGCGTGCACCTGATCGCCGACGAGATCGCCGTCGGTTTCGGCCGCACCGGCACGCTGTTCGCCTGCGAGCAGGCCGGCATCACCCCGGACTTCCTGATCCTCTCCAAGGCGCTGACCGGCGGCTACCTGCCGATGGCCGCGGTGCTGACCACCGACACCGTCTACCAAGCCTTCTACGCCGACTACGCGACGCTCAAGGCCTTCCTCCACTCGCACACCTACACCGGCAACCCGCTGGCCTGCGCCGCGGCGCTGGCGACCCTGGACATCTTCGCAAGCGACGACGTCATCGCGAAGAACCGGGCGCTGGCCGCGCGCATGGCCAGCGCCACCGAGCACCTCAAGGACCACCCACACGTCGCCGAGGTGCGCCAGACCGGCATGGCCCTGGCCATCGAGATGGTCGCCGACAAGGCGCGCAGGACCCCCTATCCCTGGCAGCAGCGCCGCGGCCTGGCGGTCTACCAGCACGCGCTGAGCCGTGGCGCGCTGCTGCGCCCGCTGGGCAGCGTGGTGTACTTCCTGCCGCCCTACGTGATCACCCCCGAACAGATCGACTTCCTCGCCGAAGTCGCCAGCGAGGGCATCGAGCTGGCCACCTCGGCGCGGCTCGGCGTCAGCGTGCCGAGCGGTGGACCGGCGACCTTCCACGACCCGGGCTGAGCCGGGACCGAGCCACCCGGAACCAGCAAATCGCCAACATATTGACGAATGGCCGCCAACACTTAGACACAAAATCGATCTCGACGTATTTACGCCGAAAAGACGGCAAAATGCGCAAGCCAACGACAACGTCTCGAAAAAATGCACGCCTGTCATTTTTTTGCTGAACATTTCACGGAAAAATGGTCTCATAAATCACATGAAGGGCGTCTTTTCTTGCGCCGAAGTGAATGCAGTCATTCTTTGAGGAACGAAGTCATGACCAAACTCCTGTCCGCGCGCAGCGCCACTGCTCTGGCTCTTATCCTCGCCGCCGGCCTGATGGCCGGCTGCAGCGGCTCCAGCAAGCGTTACTATGCAGCAGATTCCAGCAGTGACTCGGTGCAGACCGATGGCTCCAGCAGCATCGGTGGCACCGATGGCACCGACGGCACCAGCACCGACGGCGACGCCAGCCAGGGCGGTGGTGTCGGCGCAGGTGACACGACTGCTGGCACTGATACTGGTATTGATACTGGCACTGACATTAGCACTGGTACTGGTACTGACATCGGCACTGGCACCGACTCCGGCACTACCGCAACCAGCGGCCTGATCAGTGATGTTCAGGATACGGTCGGCGGCCTGACCGATGGCACCCTGCTCGATCCAGTCAGCGGCTTGGTCGATACTCTGGTCGACGCTGACAACGGCCTGCTCGCTCCGGTCACAGGTCTGCTCGACAACCTGACCGCTGGCAGCAATGACGGCAGCGGTACCATTTCTGACCTGCAGAACACCTTGGACACCCTGAGCGATAACACCGCCCTTGCACCGGTCGTCTCTCTGGTGGATAGCCTGATTGATCCGAGCACCGGCATCCTTGCGCCGGTCACATCCTCGCTCGACAACCTGACCGGCACGGACGGTGCGCTGCAGCCGGTCGGTGATCTGGTCGACACTTTGGCAACCGGTGGCGACGCCCTGCTGAAGCCGCTGGTTGACACCCTTGATGGCACTGTCACCAACCTGCTGGGTACTGACAGCCTGCTCGGCGGCGTGGTCGGCGGCGTGACCGGCCTGGTTGACAGCAACAACAACGGCGGCAGCGGCGATGGCACCATCACCGACGTACAGAACACCGTCGACACCCTGCTGGATGACACCGCACTGAGCGGTCTGACCCCGCTGGTCGACAACCTGGTAGATCCGCTCAACAGCACCCTGAGCGGCTTGACCGGCCCGATCGACAGCCTGACCGCTGACGGCGGTGCACTGCAGCCGGTCGGTGACCTGGTCGACGCCCTGGCCACCGGTGAGGGCGCCGTGCTGGAGCCGGTGGTCGATCTGGTCGAAGGTACCGTGAATACCCTGCTGGGCAATGACGGCCTCCTGGGTGGTCTGACTGGCGGCCTGACGGATGGTCTGACTGGCACCAGCACCAGCACTGACACCAGCGTTGATGCCTCCACCAACACTGACAGCAGCCTACTGGGTCTGGGTATTCTCGGTCTGTAAGCACGAGCCCCCCATGCCTGCCTGACCACGCCGCCCGCTGCCCTGCACCGGGCGGCGTGCTCGTTTACGGGGGGTAGTCGCGCACAGCGCTACCCGCCCGGCTCTGCGGCCAGTAAGCTTGCCGGCTCGTCCACAACAGCCCCTCTTGCCACCATGCGCCTGTCACGTTTCTTCACCGCCCTGCCCCTGAGCCTCGGCAGTCACACCCTGCCCGATGCCCAGGCCCACTACATCAGCCGCGTACTGCGCCTTGGCAGCGGTGATCCGTTGCAGCTGTTCGACGGCAGCGGCTGGGAGTACCGCGGCATCCTTGGCAGCGTCGGCAAGAAGACGGTGCAGGTCGAGCTGACCGAGCGGATCGCCGGGCTGCCCGAATCCTCCCTGCGTCTGCACCTGGGCCAGGGTCTGTCACGGGGCGAGCGCATGGACTGGGCGATCCAGAAGTCTACCGAGCTGGGTGTGAGCGAGATCACCCCGATCGTCAGCAGCCGCTGCGAGGTGCGCTTGCGCGACGAGCGGGCCGACAAACGCCTCGCCCACTGGCAGCAGATCGCGATCAGCGCCTGCGAGCAGTGTGGCCGCTCGGTGGTGCCGACGATCCACCCGCCCGTGACGCTCGACACCTGGCTGGCCGGCCTGCAGGCCGATCTCAAGCTGGTACTGCACCCGATCGCCGAACCGCTCACCGGCCATGTCCGCCCGGCATCGCTGGCCGTGCTGATCGGCCCGGAGGGCGGCCTGAGCGAGGAAGAGATCCAGGCCGCCCAGCGTAGCGGCTTCCAGGCGGCGCGCCTGGGGCCGCGGGTGCTGCGTACCGAAACCGCTCCGGTGGTCGCCTTGAGCGTCGCCCAGCAGCTGTGGGGCGACTTCTGAGCAGGGCCTTGCCCCTTGACTCCACCGCAGCACGCCGCCACCTTGAGCGCCAACTACCCTCCCGACGGCATCACCGTCCCCCACTCAGGAGCACCGCCGATGAGCATTCGTCTGGGCATCATCATGGATCCCATCGCCCATATCGCCTTCAAGAAGGACAGCTCGCTGGCCATGCTGATGGCGGCCCAGGCCCGCGGCTGGTCACTGTTCTACCTCGAGCAGCAGGACCTGTACCTGCGCGATGGCGAGGTGCGCGCCCGCCCACGCCCGCTCAAGGTGTTCAATGACGCCCGGCACTGGTTCGAGCTGGAGGACGAGCAGGATATCGCCCTGCATGAGCTCGACGTGGTGCTGATGCGCAAGGATCCGCCGTTTGACAGCGAATTCCTCTACTGCACCCACCTGCTGGAGCAGGCCGAGCGCCGCGGCCTGCTGGTGGTCAATCGCCCGCAGAGCCTGCGCGACTGCAACGAAAAGCTCTTCGCCACCCGCTTCCCCCACTGCACGCCGCCCACCCTGGTCAGCCGGCGCATTGACGTGCTGCGCCGCTTCGCCGAGGAGCACCACGACGTGATCCTCAAGCCGCTGGATGGCATGGGCGGCTCGTCGATCTTCCGCCACCGCGCGGGCGATCCGAACCTTTCGGTGATTCTCGAGATCCTCACCGCACATGGCAGCCGGCAGATCATGGCCCAGCGCTACCTGCCAGCGATCAAGGACGGCGACAAGCGCATCCTGATGATCGACGGCGAGCCGGTGCCTTACTGCCTGGCGCGCATTCCGGCCAGTGGCGAGACCCGTGGCAATCTGGCGGCCGGTGGTCGTGGCGAGGCGCGGCCGCTCACCGAACGCGACCGCTGGATTGCCGCCCAGGTCGGCCCGACCCTGCGCGAGATGGGCCTGCTGTTCGTCGGCCTTGACGTGATCGGCGAGCACCTGACCGAAATCAACGTCACCAGCCCGACCTGCATCCGCGAGATCGACGCCGCCTTCGATACCGACATTGCCGGCCAGTTGATGGACGTGATCGAGCGCCAGCTCACGGCGCGCCGCGCCTGACGCTTCGGGTACACGCACGGGCCTGCTCCGCGCAGACCGTGCGTGGCCCGGACACCGGCACCGCTGATCCCCTGATGCGCGCTCAAGCCTTACGGCACCCCCTGCTGCCTTGGCTGCTGCTGGCCCTGCTGCTGCACCTGCTGATTCTCGGCAGCCTGCCGGCACGCGCCCCGCTCGCACCACCCGTCCCGCCCCCGCCGACCCTGGAGCTGCTCCTCGAGCGCCAGGCCCCGGCAACGCCGGCCGGCGCCAAGACCACGCCCCCCACCTCGGCGCCGCCGCCTGCCAGCCCCGCGCCTGCGCGCCAGCCGACACCCACCGCGCCCCCCTCTGCACCCACCAGCCAGCCCACGGCAGCGCCCGACCGCACGAGCGTGCCCGCCACCGCCCGCGCAACGGCCTCACAGCCCGTCCTGCCGGCGACACCCGCTGCCCGGAGCGAGCGCCCGGCAGCCACGCGCCCCACGCCCCGCCCGGCGCCAACAGCCGCGGCCATCCCCAGCCCCGCCCGGCACACCCCGGCAGCGACCGAAGCAGCACCGCGCGCCGGCGCCCTGCGCTTTGACAGCACGCGACTAGCCGCCGAAGTGGCCGGCATCAGCCGCGAGCCTGCCCTGGCGAGCCAGACGGGCCTGCGCGTGCACCGGCTGGATGCGCGCAGCAGCCTGCAGGACAAGGGCGGTTGGTACCGGGAGGAATGGCGACGCAAGGTCGAGCGAGTCGGCAATCTCAACTACCCGGACGAGGCCCGCCGTCAGGGTCTTTACGGCAGCCTGCGCCTGCGGGTGGCGATCAACCGCGATGGCAGCCTGCGCGAGGTGACCCTGCTGGAGTCCTCCGGCCACCCGCTGCTCGATCAGGCCGCCCTGCGCATCGTGCGTCTGGCCGCACCGTTCAGCCCGTTCGGCGCCGATCTGGCTGATGTGGACGTGCTGGAAATCATCCGCACCTGGCGCTTTACCCACGGCAATCGGCTGGCCAGCCCGTAGGCGCGTCCCACACTTGAAGCGCGCCGTCGGAAGTCCGACACTAGCGTCCATGAATACGACCGCCCCCCAGTACCTCAAGCATCACTTCCTGATCGCCATGCCGCAGATGGCCGATCCCAATTTTGCCCACACCGTGGTTTATATCGTCGAGCATAACGAGTTCGGCGCCATGGGGCTGGTGATCAACCGCGACACCGGTCTGACCCTGGGCCATGTCCTCGAGCAGCTGCAGCCGGACCTGACCGCCGCTGCTGATCGCCAGCAGTTGCCGATCTATGCCGGCGGCCCGCTGCACAGTGATCGCGGCTTCGTCCTGCACCCCCATGGCTGGCAGTTCCAGGCCACCGTCGATCTGGGCCCGCTGGCGATGTCCACCTCCCAGGACAGCCTGATCGCCATCGCTGAAGGCCACGGCCCCGAGCGCTGCCTGATCGCGCTGGGCTACGCCGGCTGGGACATCGGCCAGCTCGAGGCTGAGCTTCTGGACAACGCCTGGCTGACTTGTCCGGCCGACCCTGCGGTGCTATTCGAGACAGCCAGTGACCAGCGCCTGCAACAGGCCGTGGCATCGCTGGGCATCGATCTCGGCCGCCTGGCACCCCAGGCCGGCCACGCATGAGCGCGCCGCGACTGCTCTTGGGCTTTGACTACGGCACCCGGCAGATCGGCGTTGCAGTCGGCCAGGTGATTACCGGTCAGGCCCGCGAGCTGTGCGTGCTCAAGGCGCAGAACGGCGTGCCGGACTGGAGCCAGATTGAAAAGCTGGTCAGGGAGTGGCAGCCAGATGCCATCGTCGTCGGCCTGCCGCTGAACATGGACGGCACCCCGAGTGAGATGAGTGCCCGCGCCGAGAAGTTCGCCCGCCGCCTGCACGGGCGCTTCAGCCTGCCGGTACACACCCACGACGAGCGCCTGACCACCTTCGAGGCCAAGGGCCAGCGCCTGGCTCAGGGCCAGCGCGGTGGCTACCGCGAGCGCCCGGTGGACGCCCTGGCCGCTGCCCTGCTGCTCGAAGGCTGGCTGGAGCAGCACATACCCTCTTCGCCCTGACCATCCAAGGACTGCCCATGCACCTGCCCGACCCTGCCACCCTGCTGACGCAGATGGCCATCGACCTGCGCAACCACCTGAGCAGGCGTGGCATCCTCGAGCCGCACTTCATCGGCATCCAGACCGGCGGTGTCTGGGTGGCCCGCGCCCTGCTCACCGCGCTGGGCCAGGCCGAGGCGCCGCTTGGCACCCTCAATGTGTCCTTCTACCGCGACGACTTCAGCCGCACCGGCCTGCACCCGCAGGTGCAGCCCTCGGAGCTGCCCTTCGAGATCGAGGACCAGCATCTGGTGCTGATCGATGACGTGCTGATGAGCGGACGCACGGTACGCGCTGCCCTCAACGCCCTGTTCGACTACGGCCGCCCGGCCAGCGTGACCCTGGTCAGCCTGCTGGATCTTGACGCCCGCGAGCTGCCGATCGCCGCCGATGTGCTCGGCGCCACCCTGTCGCTGGCGGCCGATGAGCGGGTAAAATTGCACGGTCCCGCGCCGCTCACCCTCGAGCTGCAGACCCTCGCCGCCTCCCACTGAGAATCCCCGCGATGACGCCGAACGACGCCAAGCGCCCGCTGCAGCTCAACGACCAGGGCCAGCTGCGCCACTTCCTCTCGCTCGACGGCCTGCCCCGCGAGCTGCTGACCGAAATCCTCGACACCGCCGACTCGTTCCTTGAGGTCGGTGCGCGGGCCGTGAAGAAGGTACCGCTGCTGCGCGGACGCACCGTGTGCAACGTGTTCTTCGAGAACTCCACCCGCACCCGCACCACCTTCGAGCTGGCCGCCCAGCGCCTGTCGGCGGATGTGATCACCCTCAACGTGTCCACCTCCTCCACCAGCAAGGGCGAGACGCTGACCGACACCCTGCGCAACCTCGAGGCGATGGCCGCCGACATGTTCGTGGTGCGCCACGCCGACTCCGGAGCCGCGCACTTCATCGCCGAGCACGTCTGCCCGCACGTCGCGGTGATCAACGGTGGCGATGGCCGCCACGCCCACCCGACCCAGGGCATGCTCGACATGCTGACCATCCGTCGCCACAAGGGCAGCTTCGAGAACCTCTCAGTGGCCATCGTCGGCGACATCCTGCACTCGCGGGTGGCGCGCTCGAACATGCTGGCGCTCAAGACCCTCGGCTGCCCGGACATCCGCGTGATCGCGCCCAAGACCCTGCTGCCGATCGGCATCGAGCAGTACGGTGTGCGCGCCTACACCGACCTGGCCGAAGGCCTCAAGGATGTCGATGTGGTGATCATGCTGCGCTTGCAGCGCGAGCGCATGCAGGGCGGCCTGCTGCCCAGCCAGGGCGAGTTCTACCGCCTCTATGGCCTCACCGAGCAGCGTCTGGCACTGGCCAAGCCGGATGCCATCGTCATGCACCCCGGACCGATCAACCGCGGGGTGGAAATCGAATCGGCGGTCGCCGACGGCGCCCAGTCAGTCATTCTCAATCAGGTGACCTACGGCATTGCTATCCGCATGGCCGTGCTGTCCATGGCGATGAGCGGCCAGCAGGCCCAGCGCCAGCTCGAACAGGGAGACGCCCAGTGAAAACCAGCATCCACGGCGCCCGCGTGATTGACCCGGCCAGCCGCCTCGACCAGACCTGCGACATCCACATCGAACAGGGGCGCATCATCGCCCTGGGCGAGGCGCCGGCGCACTTTGCCGCCGAGCAGCAGATCGCCGCCCACGGCCTGATCGCCGCCCCGGGCTGGTGGATCTGGCGGTGAGCCTGCGCGAGCCTGGCTACACCCGCAAGGGCACCATCGCCAGCGAGACCCGCGCCGCGGCGGCCGGCGGCGTCACCAGCCTGTGCTGCCCGCCCCAGACCCGTCCGGTGCTGGACACCACCGCCGTGGTCGAGCTGATCCTCGACCGCGCAGCCAGCGCCGGCCACACCCGGGTGTTCCCGATCGGTGCGCTGAGCAAGGGCCTGGACGGCGAGCAGCTGGCCGAGCTGGTCGCCCTGCGCGATGCCGGCTGCGTAGCCTTCACTAATGGCCTGGCGCCAATGAGCAACAACCGCGTGCTGCGCCGCGCCCTCGAATACGCGGCCACCTTCGACCTGACCGTGGTGTTCAACGCCCAGGATGCGGATCTGGCCGAAGGCGGCCTGGCCCACGAAGGTACCACCGCAAGCTTCCTCGGCCTCTCCGGCATCCCCGAGACGGCCGAGACCGTGGCCCTGGCCCGCGACCTGCTGCTGGTCGAGCAGAGCGGCGTGCGGGCCCACTTCAGCCAGATCACCAGTGCACGGGGGGCGCAGATGATCGCCGAGGCCCAGGCCCGTGGTCTGCCGGTGACCGCCGATGTGGCGCTCTATCAGCTGATCCTCACCGACGAGGCGCTGATGGGCTTCTCCAGCCTTTACCATGTGCAGCCGCCGCTGCGCACCCGCCGCGATCGCGATGGCCTGCGCGAGGCCGTAGCCGCCGGCGTGATCGGCGCCATCGCCAGCCATCACCAGCCCCATGAGGCGGACGCCAAGCAGGCACCGTTCGGGGCCACCGAGCCTGGCATCGCCAGCGTCGAGCTGCTGCTGCCGCTGGCGCTGACCCTGGTCGAGGAAGGCGTACTGGATCTGCCGACCCTGCTGGCACGCCTGAGCTGTGGCCCGGCCGATGCACTGCGTCTGCCGGTCGGCCGTCTGGCCGTGGGCGAGGCGGCCGATCTGGTGCTGTTTGATCCGCGCGCCCAGACCCTGGCGGGCGAGCACTGGCGCTCGCGCGGCAGCAACTGCCCGTTCGGCAGCCACTGCCTGCCGGGTGCCGTGCGCTATACCCTGCTGGATGGACAGATCCGCCATCAAGGCTGAGACCGGCCCGCGCCCCTGCAAGGCCCGCCACCCGGCGGGCCTTGTCCTTTCTGCCGGCCCGCTTCAGCGCCGGCGAATATTGCGGATCGACACCTGCTCGTTGAGGGTCCAGAAGTCGTAGAGCACGCCGAGCAGGAAGAAGCCGCCGGTCAGCAGGTACAGAATCCCGCTGATCCACTTGCCCATGTACATGCGGTGTACACCGAACACGCCGAGGAAGGTCAGCAGCACCCAGGCGATGTTGTAGCTGTAGTGCCCGCCGTGAAAACGCAGATCCGCCTCGCGATCCATGCCCGGAATCAGCAACAGATCGATCAGCCAGCCGATGCCCAGCAGCCCGAGGGTGAGAAACCACAGCGTCCCGGTGACCGGACGCCCGTAGTAGAAGCGGTGTGCACCGAGAAAGCCGAAGATCCACAGCAGGTAGCCAATGGTCTTGCGGTGGGTATCGAGAAGCATCGGCTGCATGCCGTCCTCCTGGCAGTCGGGTTCAGAAATCCTGGGGCGTGCGGGCCAGGGCGCGTGCCGCCTCGCGGCTGATCAGCCCCTGATCGAGCAGGGCCTTGAGCCCGGCATCCAGGGTCTGCATGCCCAGGGCGCCGCCAGTCTGCATCGCCGAGTAGATCTGCGCCACCCGATCCTCACGTATCAGGTTGCGCACCGCCGGCGTGGCCAGCAGCACTTCATGCACCGCCACCCGGCCACCGCCGTGGCGTGGCAACAGCTGCTGGGCGATCACCGCCTGCAATGAGCCAGACAGCTGGCTGCGCACCATCGCCTTCTCCTCGCCCGGGAACACATCGATCAGCCGGTCGATGCTCTTGGCCGCGCTGGCGGTGTGCAGGGTGGCCAAGACCAGATGGCCGGTTTCTGCCGCGGTCAGCGCCAGACGGATGCTCTGCAGGTCGCGCAGCTCGCCGATCAGCAGGATGTCCGGATCCTCGCGCAGCGCAGCGCGCAGGGCGCTGGCAAACCCCTCGGTATCACGGCCGACCTCACGCTGGCTGATCAGGCACTGCTGCGGCACATGCACGAATTCCACCGGATCCTCGATGGTGAGGATGTGCAGGCGGCGCTGGCGGTTGATCCAGTCCAGCAGCGACGCCAGCGTGGTGGATTTGCCCGAGCCGGTTGGCCCCGTGACCAGTACCAGACCGCTGGCAAGGCCGGCGATCTGGCGGAACACCGGGGCCGGCAGCCAGTGCTCAAGCGGCGGGATCTGGGTCGGAATGCGCCGTAGCACCACGGCGCTACCGCGCTGCTGGCGAAAGGCGTTGAGGCGAAAGCGCCCGATGGCCGGCCAGTCGATGGCACAGTCCAGCTCATGCACCCGGCGGTACTCGGCACAGTGCTCGGCGCTGACCAGCGCCTCCAGCAGCGCCTGCACCGCCTCATCGTCCAGCCGCGGCAAAGGCAGTGCCTGCAGCTCGCCATCGATGCGCAGCAGCGGCGCCAGACCGGCGGAGAGGTGCAGATCGGAGGCGCCTTCGGTCACGCAGCGGCTCAGCAGTTCGGTGAGGTCCATGGGGATACCCAATTGCAGGCGAAGGGTTAGAATGCCGGTCTCAGCCAGCGACCGCACAGGCAGGACAGGTACATGTCGACGATCGGTGACACTATCGCAAAAGTCCGTCAGCGTATCCGTGACGCGGCGCAAAGCGCCGGGCGCGCACCGCAGAGCGTGGCCCTGCTGGCGGTGAGCAAGACCAAGCCGGCCGCGCAGCTGCGCGAGGCATTTGCCGAGGGCCTGCGCGATTTTGGCGAGAACTACCTGCAAGAAGCACTGGGCAAGCAGCAAGCCCTGGCTGATCTGCCGCTGGTCTGGCATTTCATCGGGCCGATCCAGTCCAACAAGACCCGCGCACTGGCCGAGCATTTCGACTGGGTCCATTCGGTGGACCGGCTGAAGATCGCCGAGCGCCTGTCGGCCCAGCGGCCCGCGCACCTGCCGCCCCTGAACATCTGCCTGCAGGTCAACATCAGCGAGGAGCCCAGCAAGTCCGGCTGCCTGCCTGAGGAGGTCCCGGCCCTGGCGGCGGCCATCGCCGCCCTGCCGGGGCTGCGTCTGCGCGGGCTGATGGCCATTCCCGCCCCCAGCACGGATCCGGCCGTGCAGCGTGCCGCCTTCGCCCGCCTGCGCCAGTTGCAGGCCGCACTGCCCCTGCCCCTCGATACCCTGTCGATGGGCATGAGTGATGATCTTGAAGCCGCGATTGCCGAAGGCGCCACCTGGGTGCGCGTCGGCAGCGCACTGTTTGGCGCACGCCCAGGCAGCCCGCCCGCCGCGACCGCCCCCTGACGTCCCCGCTCCGTTATCGACAAGGAACCTTCCCATGCAGCATCCCCGTATCGCCTTCATCGGTGCCGGCAACATGGCCATCAGCCTGATCGGTGGCCTGATCGCCCGTGGCGTGCCCGCCGAACACCTCACCGCCAGCGATCCGCATGCCGAGCAGCGTGAGCGTGTCGCCCGTGAGCAGGGTATCCGCGTGGTCGAGGACAACGCCGCAGCGCTTGAAGGCGCCGACATCGTGGTCCTGGCCGTCAAGCCGCAGGTCATGCAGGCGGTCTGCCAGTCGCTGGCGCAGGCCCTGCCGGCCGGAGCGCTGATCGTCTCGATCGCCGCCGGCATTCCCTGCGCCAGCCTCGAGCGCTGGCTGGGCGAGCGGGCCATCGTGCGCTGCATGCCCAACACCCCGGCACTGCTGCACGCCGGCGCCAGCGGCCTGTATGCCAATGCCGCCACCCGCGCGGCGCAGCGCGAACAGGCGGAGAACCTGCTGGATGCCGTCGGCCTGACCCTGTGGCTCGACGATGAGGCGCAGATCGATGCGGTGACCGCCGTGTCCGGCAGCGGCCCGGCCTACTTCTTCCTGCTCATGGAGGCGATGAGCGCCGCCGGTGAGCGTCTGGGCCTGGATGCCGAGACCGCCAGCCTGCTGGCCCGCCAGACCGCTTTCGGGGCCGCGCGCATGGCGC
>CAZFFB010000006.1:5090-19117 GCA_964517735.1 uncultured Pseudomonas sp. | reverse complement strand
GCCCTCGCGGGCCAGCGTGCCGGCGAACAGCTCCGAGGCCATGCGCCCGAAGGTCGAGGAGCTGCCCAGCCGGTCGATATCGACGAACGAGGCGGCGATCAGCGGGCTGTGCTTGAACAGCTGGGGATGGGCCGCCACCATGCGCCGCGCCTCGCGCTCGATCAGGCTGGCCAGCCGGGCATCGGGGCTGGCCAGCCGGTCGACGGTGCGCAGGGCAGTGTGGGGCGAGTAGATCGGCTCGCAGGCCGCCAGCGGCAGGGCCAGCAGCAGACAGGTCAGCAGTCGGACAGGGCGCACGGTTCGCGACTCCAAGGCGTGGGCCGCTTACCAGCGGTCGGTGACGGGGATGATCGGCAGCAGGCTGGGCGAGGCAGCCCCCGCGGCCGCGGACGCGCCCACGGGCCGGGCGTAGTGCTCTCGGTCCGCGCGGTTGATGTAATAGAGATTCGAGGCCGAGTAGAGAATGCGCTGATTCTCGATCACCTGGGTGGTGATGATCACCTCGTCATTGCCGGTATAGGTCCAGCTGCCGCTGAACAGATCCGCCAGCACCGCGCCTGGAATCAGCGCCAGCGCCGGTTCGCTCCAGTGGTTATAGGGCAAGGTAGCCACCGCAATGCCGGCGGCCAGCGCGGTGAAAGCGCCCTGCGGCGGCCGCACGAAGCCGCGCCCGCGATGGCGCACGGTCTGCACCCCGAAGCGCACCTCGGCGGCCTGCTCGGCCACCGTGGAAACCCGTGCCCCGCCTGCCACCAGCTCGCTGGTCAGCAAGGCGCGATAGCCGCGGTGAAACCCATTGCCCTCCCCTCCATCCTCGGGGCCAGCCACATACAGTGGCAGCAAACGCAGGCGCGGGTTTTCCAGGATGCGCTGCGCCTGGTCGCGGGCAAGGATTTCCCAGTGCCAGGCCGCCTGCATGCGCTGCTGCTCGCTGAGGGGATAGGTGGTGGCAATCGGTGCCTGGCTGGTCTTGGTGGCAAAGCAGCCACCCAGCAGCGCGAAGGCACACAGCGCGCCGAGCCGGACAAGTGGACGTGTGCGCACGGCAGTTACCTGACTGGGGAGTATGCCGCAGATTATACACGCCACATCAAAAGGCTAGCCCCACATCGCCCCGTCGTTGTCGAGGATGGTGCGCTCGGCTGAGAGGCGGATCACCCCCTCGCCAAACCGGCCACCCACGGGGTTGAAGATGTCGAGGAAGAAGTTTTCACTGCCCTCAGCCCGGGTGTCCGCCAGAATCTCCACGGCAATCACCGCCTGATCCTCGCCCGGATACAGCACCAGGGTGCCATTGACCGGCAGGTAATCTTCGCCGGCGCGGGCGCTGCCATCGCGGGTGGCGTAATCGACACTGACGCGCTGCTGCGGCTCGCTGCGCAGACCATTGAACTGCAGCAGAAAGTAGGTGAGCGTGGTGCCGCGATCGCCCTCGATCACGGTGGTGCTGACCTCATCGGCACGGGTCGGGGCGTCACGGTACTGGGCGCGCTGGGTCTGATCGATCCACTGCTGGTAATGGCTGACCCGCTGCCAGATTGCCAGCTCGCCAAAACTGCTGTTGAGCAGCGTGTCGACATCCGGCTTGATGTTGCCGCGATTGACGGTGGCGGTATAGCTGGCGATGCCGGCCACCTGGTTGCCGATGAAGGCCGGACCGCCACTGTCACCGGGGGTCAGTGAGCCCTCCTCGCGCCCAAGGCCTGTACTGCTGCGACCGATCAGACGGCCCAGCGCATCCTGCGCGGCCTGCCCGTTGTCGAAGTCGGCGAGCAGCTGGCTGCCGGCCAGCGGCGCCCAGCTCAGGTTGACCTGGCTTGTCAGGCTGCCGACATCGGCATCGAACTGGTTGCTGGCCTGCTGGCGGATCGGCGCACCGCTGTCGCTGCGATCAATCCCGGTATCCCCCAGCCCCGGCCGGCCGTAGCCGACCAGCTCAAAGCGCTGACCGATCTCGTCACTGGCGCGGTAAAGGCCGTGGCGCAGGGCCTCACGCGGCGCCGCCTCGGGCAGCCAGACCAGCGCCAGGTCGTTGTTATAGTTCACCGCATCATAGCCGGCATGGAAGATGATCCGCTCGCTGACCAGCGACTGGCGCCCGCTGGCGGTCTCAAAGTGCACCGTGGCACGCTGCGGATCCTTGAAGATGTGGGCGGCGGTCAGTACCGCGCGGCCATCAAACAGCAGCACACCGGTGCCGTAGCTGCCGCCCGAGGAGATGCGTACCACGCCACCCAAGGCATCTACCGCACTGACACTGCCGGTCGGGGGATTGTTCGGGGCATAAGCCAGCGCAACCATGATCCACCTCCACACCCTCTGCCGCAGTACCTGCCGCCGCTCGCGGGTGACGCTCGTGTGCGCGGCCCGTTCGCCGTTCAGGCCTCAGGGTCACAACAAGGGTCATCAAGGCAGGTAGAAAGGGCGCTGCGCCGAAAAACCTGTACAAGCGCAGCGCCATTCGTACAGGTTATGAGCAGAGGCTAGACTCCTATCTGTACAGGTCAAATCATCCTGTACAAATATTTTGCGTACTGCGGGGCATCAGGTGGCAAAGGCGCGGCGCAGAGCCTTGCCGCTGCTCGGCAGGATTGGCCGGGCACATGACAGTGGCGCGGAAGATGGCGGGGGACGCAGGCAATGCTCAGGCAAACAGGTCGTCGTTAAGAAGAGTGAGCATGGCCGACAGCTTGACCACGCCCTCACCAAAGCTGCCACCGATCGGGTTGAAGACATCAAGGTAGAAGACCTCATCCGGCTCGCGGCGGCTGTCGCCGATGATCTCCACAGCAATCACCGCTTGGTTCTCGCCGGGGTACAGCACCAGGGTGCCGCTGACGGCCAGATAGTCCTCACCGGCCACGGCAGTGCCGTCACGGGTTACATAGTCGACACTCAGCCACTGCTGCGGATCGCTGCGCACTCCGGTGAACTGCAGCAGGAAGTAGGTCAGCTGGGTACCGATATTGCCCTCGGCGAGGCTGGTCTTGACCTCCTCGGGACGCGTCGGCGCATCGCGGTACTGGGCACGCTGGCTCTGGTCGATCCACTGCTGGTAGTAACTGACCCGCTGCCAGGAAACCAGCTCGCCGAAGCTGCTGTTGAGGGTGGTGTCGATGTCCGGATGGGCCAAACCACGGCTGACCGTGGTGATGTAGCTGGCGATGCCGGCCACCTGGGTGCCGATGAACGCCGGGCCACCGCTGTCGCCGGTGGTGATCGAGCCCTCGGAGAGCCCGAAGCCCATATCGCGGAGCCCCAGAAGCTGCCCAAAGGCATCGTTGGTCACCTGGCCGCTGTCGAAGTCGGCCAGCAGCTGACTGCCTGCCAAGGGCTGCCAGCTCAGGCCAATCGCCGCATCCAGGGCATCGATTTCTGCCTCGAAGCGGTTGATCGCACGCAGGCGCATCGGACTGCCGGTGTAGCTGGCATCGATGCCGGTGCTGCCGGTACCCGGGACCCCATAGCCGATCAGCTGGAACGCCTGGCCGACCTCATCGGATTCGCGGTACAGGTCATGGCGCACGGCGGCAACGGGCGCCGCCTGCGGCAGCCAGATCAGGGCCAGGTCGTTGTTAAGATTGATGTTGTCATAGCGCGGATGCAGGGTGAAATTCGAGCTGGTCAGCGACGAGCTGCCGACCGTGGTCTCGAAACTTACCTTGGCCGAGGTATAGCCCTGCAGCAGGTGCGCTGCCGTGAGTACTGCGCGGCCATCCAGCAGCAACACACCAGTACCGTAGTAGCCACCGGCCGATACCCGCACCACACCCCCATATCCCAGCTCTGCCGAGGCCTTGTAACGGGTATCGGTATAGGACAGCGTCGTAGCAACCATCAGTGACCTCGCACAAAGAACACCCTTCCCGAAGGCCGCGACCGGCGTCAAAAAACCCTCAGGAACCAGTGCTCAATTTTGCCAGACAAAGTCACCACGGAAGTACATTTCCAGACGCAGGGTCAGCGCCCAGCGCGGATCAAAGTTGGCCTCACGGGGGAAGTGCAGCTCCGGCACCACGTCAGCGAACACGAAGCCGCGGTGGATATCCCGGCGGTACAGCGCTTGCAGATAGTAGTCCTCGACACGCGGGCTGGACAGGCTCTGCGCCACCGCCACGGCGGCGTAACGGATCGCACTGCGACTGTCGATGATGCGGTTGATCTCGGCCGACTGCGACATTTCCAGCTTGTCGAGCTCCTCCTGCCACTGGAACTGGGTGACAAAGCGCAGATGGTGGACGTCATCCAGCGGGCGGCCGATATCCCAGCGGCTGCGCGCCGAATAGCCGTCACTGTCGAACCAGGACAGGCGGTTATAAGACGACAGCTCCCACGGCCCCTCCCCCAGCGACCAGAGCCGCTCGCTGGTAAAGCGCAGGAACGGATCCAGCGGCAGACGGAACTTGACCCCACCGGTGAAGCGGTTCTCCCAGCCACTGCGCTTGTCGGTGCGCCCGCGCTGCTCAAGGCCCATCACCGAACTGCGCCGGTCGCGCAGATCGCCACGCAGGCGGTTGGCACCCTGCTCGCTCAGCGTACCCTGGGCCTCCTCGGGGTCACTCTCGATGATCAGGCGCAGGCGCTCACGCGTGGTCGGCACATCGAGGCGAAAGCGCAGGTTGAAGTCATGGCTGAAGCCTTCCGATTCGAGCCACTCCATTTCCTCGCTGACCCGCAGGTAAGAGCGGTTTTCGACCGTCAGGCTGTCGTTGGTGCCGAAGAAGCCATCGATGCTGCGGGAGGCATCATCCACCCAGCCTGTCAGGCTGGCATGCACCGGATCAATGCGTGCACCCAGCCACTCGGGCAGATCGCTGACGCTCTGGCGGTCGGCGGCCTGGAGGGCCGGACTGCAGCAGAGTCCGGCACACAGCACGCCCAGTATCGATCGGTTCATGGCCTATCCCCCCTTGCAACATCGGCTATCTGGCTAGTGTAGACCAGAGGGCCGGCCATCACCGCGCTGCAGGCCGGCGGCAGCGCGGTGCGCCTCAACCGAAACTGATGGTCTCGCTACGGTTGAGGAACTCAAGATCCAGCTCGGCTTTGCCCGTCTGCCCGGCGGCCTTCTGCGCGGCACGGGCATGGGCGTCAGCCAGCGGGCCAAGCTGGGTGATGTGCTGCATCGACAGCAACTGGCAGTAAGCCAGCGACAGGGCATCGGCATCGCGCAGCGCACCCAGCACCTCGGCCGGCAGCGCCTTGAGGGCCGCCTCGTCGATGCAGTAGAGGCCGGTCAGCTCCTGCTCGCCGCTATCCCCCCGCAGCTTGATCGGCCAGCTGCGGATCAGACCATGAGCCTGCAGCACCGCACAGGCCCGCTCGGTGGCCTCGCGGTTGTTCTGCACCTGACTGAGGAAGGCCAGCACATCACTGATGGCCTGCACGGGCTTGCCAGCCTCATCGAAAAACGGCTCGCCTTCGGAGGCACTGAGCAGACCGCTGTCTTCGTCAATGCACAGTACCCGCTGACCCTCGGCGGTTCTGCCCAGACTGAACGGATAGCCCCGATAAGCCGCCGGAATGTAACTGGTCAGCCAGCGACCATCCGGGGCGACCAGCAGGTTCTTGCCCGGTTGCAGCCCCATGATCGCGGCCGGCAGGAAGCCGTCTCCCACCTTGATGAAGCCGATCGGCAGGCTCATCAGCACCTTGGGCAGCTCCTGGGCCACCAGCGGACACAGCGCATCGCCGCGGGCAAAGGCATAGCTGGTGTAGCGCTGCCAGCGCTGACCGGCATGACGGGAGACAGAGACGACCTGAAGATTAGGCATGGAAAGGCAACACCTTGCGCAGTTGAATGGAGCGCCAGTATGCACCGGAAAAACGGGATCTTGAAAACACAGCAAGCGTGAAGATCTTCATATATCGAAGTGGAGCCCATAAGCAGATTTGAACTGCTGACCTCTCCCTTACCAAGGGAGTGCTCTACCACTGAGCTATATGGGCACTTCGCAAGAACGCTGCAACTTTCTGCTGACCGGGAGGCCCGCGTTGCAACGGCGCGCATTCTAGCGAAAGTACGGGGGATGTCAAACAAAAATAAGGTCACCTCCACCAAAGCGCGTCGCATTAAGGCATGATTAAGATGATGCACCTAACGTTGGGCCTCCCACCACAGGAGGCAACACGCCATGTCTGCAGATGACTTCAAGCGCTTCGAGATCCAGAACGGGCAGATCGTGCGGGTCTACGAATTCGACGATGGACGCTGGGAACTCGACCCCATCGAAGCCGATGAGCGCTACAGCCTGTCCGGCCGCGATGTGGTCAAGACCGAGCTCGACGATGGCTGGCTGGAAACGTCGATCTATCGTGATCTTGGCGGCAACGGCATCTATCAGGAAGTTTCCGAGACCTACAGCCGCCCAGGCAACACCAGCACCACCCTCCCCCAGACCACCCTCACCAGCGCTACGCCGACCCAGAGCATTGCGGCAGCCCGCGCTGAAGACCAGGGGCTGGTCCGGCTCTACATGGCGGTTTTCGATCGTCGGCCGGATGAGGACGGCTTTCGCTACTGGGACCAGCAGCTCGAGCGCGGCATGCGTTTTGAGGAGGTCATCGACAGCTTCCTGATCAGCCAGGAGTTCCAGACGACCTACAGCACGCTCGACAATGCCGGCTTCATCAACCAGCTCTACCTGAATGTGCTCGATCGCCAGGCCGATCAGAGCGGCCTGAACTGGTGGATGAACCAGCTCGACAGCCAGCAGATGCAGCGCCAGGACGTGGTACGCGGCTTCAGCGACTCGGCCGAGTTCATTCGACTGACCGAGGCAGAGGTGAACAGCTTCATTCAGAGCGTTGGCCAGGCACCCGCCAGCGAGCTGGCGTTCTGATAAAAAGGCGGGTGACCCACCGAGTCACCCGCCCGCTCCTGTCGAGGTTGCTCAGGGTGCCAGCGCCAGACTCTCGGCGGACTCACTGATCCCCAGCAGTACCAGTGCAGCACTCTTGCCCTCCTGCAACTCGCCTAACCAGTAGGCCTTGCCCGCTTCATCGGCACTGCGTTGCAGACGATTGGCATAGAGCAGATCAATAAACGCCTCGCTGCCGACCGGCACCTGCAGCGCCGCAAACTCCGCAGACGCCAGGAAGGACTCCGCCACCTGCAGCAGCGACAGCTCGCTGCGCTGATCCAGCCAGTAGCCAAGCCCCGTACCGTCTGCCCCGCGGTTGAAGGCGGCATCATAAAGACGCAGCAGCGGATCCACCGGCGCCTTGAGCACCTGATCATCCCGCAAGGCCAGGTTCTGGATGCGCATATCCTCGCTGGCGGGCGTTTCCGCCACCTCATAAGGCTGCTCGGCATACTGGGCCAGCAGGTACTCGGCAAAGGCATCCTGCTCGCTACCATCGACTGCAAAGGTCGACTGTCCGGAACGGCCGTCCAGCGCCGTCTGCAGATCGACCCGCTGGCTGTAACGCCCCTCACCCAGCGGATAACCATCCCCGCCATCAGCGAGAAAGCCCAGCGTTACCATGCGCACCTCGGCCGCGGCATCCCCCACCAGACGCGCATTGGCCACCAGCACATCCAGGGTGTTGCCCGCCTCATCGACGATCGCCGCGTTCTGGATCCGGGCGCCCGCCGGCTGGCTCCAGTCGAAGCTGTAGCGGATACCGGACACCTGGGCAAACGCGCCTGGTGTCAGGCTCGGACCGGTGGCCGCCACCGCATGTTCGAGTACCTCGACCAGCGTGGCACGGGTGACACTGATCACGGACAGATCGTTGTTGAAGCGCAGCGAGGAGGCGATATCCAGCTGGGAAATCCCCCCCTCAGGCTTGCCGATCGCAGGATTGGCGCCCGGCGCCTGCTTGTCGATCAGGCCATCGGCGCCCTCGATGACGACGCGCCCGATCGGCTCGCGGATACCCCCGCCATTCTTGATCGACACCATCACGCTGGCATCGGCCTGCCGTGCATACCAGAGATTGGCATCGGCGGTCAGGTTACCGAGGTTGGTCTCCTCGCTGCGCACCGCGCCACGCTCGCCGACCAGATAGACGCTGCTCAGCCCCAGCACATTGCCGTCCTGGGTGGCGACAAAGCCTGCCACGGCATCAACCAGATCACGGGCAATCGCCCCCTTGGTGCCCTCGGCGAACGCGGCCTCGGTGCTGCCCCAGAGAGCCGCCACCTGCGCATCGGTGCTGGCGTAGACCCCCGCCGAAGCCTGGGAAATCGAACCGGCCAGCAGCTTGCCGGCCGCATCGAACTCCACATTCAGCTCGCCGACATAACGCCAGCCACCATCGGTGTTGACGATCGCCACATCGTTGCCCGCCGCATCACGGGTGAGGATCGGATAAGCCTTGTAGGGCTGCGCAGCCCCGGGGAACAGACCATCGGCCTGATCCTTCTCGTTGGCCAGCAGTGCGTTGGAGCCACCGGCCATGATGATATCCACCCCACGCAGAAGGCCCGCCAGCTCCTCCTCGAACTGGATCTGCTGCAGATGCGAGGCAAGGATGATCTTGTTGACGCCCTGCGCCTCGAGCTGATCGATCAGCGGCTGCAGCAGATCCGCCAGCGCGCGCATGTCATTGCGCCCCTCACCGACCACCTTGACGCCACCTGGCGAGGAGATACTGGCCAGGATCTGCGTGGTCAGGCCGATGATACCGATCTGCTCGCCCCCCACCTCGCTGACCACCACTGGCGCAAAGCGTGAGGGGGCGGCGCCTTCGAGCAGGCTTTGCGGTGTGGTCACCAGACTGGCACTGGACACGATGCCGGTCGTGGCCAGCGGAGCCAGCGTGCGGTCACCGGACAGGTCCAGGTTGGCGGACAGATAAGGGAACTGCGAACCCACCCACTGAATATCCGCCAAGGTGGTGCCGGAGACCACCGGAGCGACCATGCCTGCCAGAAGCCCGGTCCCCAGATCGAACTCATGGTTGCCCAGGGTCACGGCACTGGCATCAAGCAGATCCATCAGCAGGGTCTCGACACGTCCCGAGGCGGCCTGCAGCCCGCTGAGACTGCCAGCCGGCAGGCCATAGAGCTGTTCTGCGGCACTTTGCAGGGCCGGCTGGATACTGGCATCGGCTGCGGCACTCAGGTACGGCCCGGGCAGCACCAGGTCACCGGAGGAGATAAACAGCGTATTGGCCTGCTGATCCTCCAGATGATCGACGATCGCAACAAAATTCGGCGCATTGAGCAGGTCACCGCCACCGCCTTCCATATCCGAGGCATGCAGCAACTGCAGACGAAAATTCATGGGAGCATCCCCTTCAGGTGATTGATCGCTGCATCAAGCCAGCCGCAGGTGTCAGGGGAATGACAGTGCTGCGTGTACAAAAAACGTCACCGCGATGCCATGGGCATGCCACCGGCTGTTCACAGGCCGGGCATTAAATGCAGGGCACCTTAGCTGCCACAGGGCATTGCCTGCCATGAACCGCCTGAACACCACGGGACTGAGCCAGTCACTCAGCACCCTGAGCACTTCGATTCGCAGCACGCTGCAAAATACGCTCAACACCAGTCTGGGCCGCCTGGACAACAGCCTTGAGCTGTTCAACAACCGCCTGCGCGACATCAATACCGAGCTGCAGGCGCGTCTGCCGCAGATCGGTCGTCCAGTCCCCGAGCCGGCACCCGAGCACACGCCACAGCTCCCGCAGGGGCCGCTGACCTACCGCCCACAGCCCGGCAGCGACGAAGGCGCCTCGGATGCCTCGACCGCCATCGCCTTGGACAAGCACTTCATGGTGGTGGGCGATGACGAGGGCAGCGTACTGCGGGTCTACCCGCGTGAGGGCGGCGAGGCGGTGGTGGAATGGAATCTGCGGGAAGCACTGAACACCGATGCCGAGCTGGACCTTGAAGCCAGCACCCGCCTGGGGGATACGCTGTTCTTCATCGGCTCCCACAGCAATACGAAAAGCGGCAGCGATGCCGACAGCCGCGAATTCCTGTTCAGCGTCTCGATCAGCGGCCAGGGTGCGGCCACCGCCTTTACCTTCCAGGGTGCTTACAACGGCCTTGAGGCTGATCTGGCACGCTGGGACAGCAGCAATGGCCACGGGCTTGGCGCGCATTACTTCGGTCTGGCCGCCGCCGTGGCCGATGGGCGTGCTCCCGAGCGCAATGATGGTTTTGCCATCGAGGGCATGACCCTTGCCCCGGACAACAGCACCCTGTGGCTGGCCTTGCGGGCACCGCAGAGCATCCCGGACGGGATGGCACTGATCGTGCCGCTGCAAAATGCCGCCGCCCTGCTTGCAGGCAGCGCTGACAGCGCCGCCTTCGCTCCCCCCATCCAGCTTGATCTGGGCGGACGCGGCATCCGCTCCATCGAGCAGGCCGCCGACGGCTCGGGCTACCTGATCATTGCCGGCCCCGCCGGTGCAGCCAGTAGCGAGGTAGCGCACAACTTCCGTCTGTTCAGCTGGAGTGGCGATCCGGCCAGCCGGCCGCTGGAGCATGCCAATGATCTCGACGCCCTGCTGCGAGAAACAGGCGGCAGCTTCGAGGCGCTGGACAGCGTGGCCAGCCTGCAACCGGGCAGCAGCCTGCAGCTGCTGCAGGACAATGGCGATACCCTCTGGGCCGGAGAGACTCGCGCCTCCAAGGATCTGCCGGTCGCTGAGCAGCGCTTTGTCGGTCAGTACCTGACACTGGGCGAGGTCAGCGACTATACCCGCCTGCCTGCTCCGCTGCCCCCCGTACTGCCCGAAGGTCCGGCACCGGTCTACCACCTGCTGATCAGCGAGGTGAATTCCAACGCCAGCGGCGGTGATTTTGTCGAACTCTACAACCACGGCAGCCATGCCATCGACCTCAGCGGCTGGCGCCTGACCGATGAAAAGGCCACCTTCGACCAGGCCATTGCCCTGCCCGATGGCCTGCTGCTGGAAGCCGGCCAGACGCTGGTGATCGCCCTGGTCAAGGACGCCGCCGCCCTGCAGGCCTTCAAGGCAGCCTGGAGCCTGGACGACAGCCACGCGGTGATCGGCATCGACGGCCCGGGCCTTGGCAAGCAGGATGCCGTGGTGATCTTTGATGCAAAGGGATACGTCGCCAGCGCCTTCAACTACGACCTCAGCCCCGTACAGGCCAGCGATGGCAGCCTGATCGAGACGGCCGCGTCCGGCACCGGCATTACCTTCATGGACGACCAGCATGCCGGTGCTGCCTACGGCGGCGGTGCCAAGGCCTCGGTCGTGTGGGACGGCCTGAGCACCGAAACCCCCACCTGGCGCAGCGCCGTGGTCGGCGAGCAGCAGGCCTATGGGCAAAGCAACGACCCCAGCAGTATCGGCTCTCCCGGCAGCACCGGCCTGCGCCCACAGGATCCGTCCGTCACACTGATTTCGCAGATTCAGGGCCATGGCGACAGCTCGCCGATAATCGGTCAGAACGTCACCGTCGAGGCCCGCATCACCGCCTGGCTGCCGCACCTCAACACCTTCTACATCGAGGAGGAGCGCCTTGATCACGATGGCGACGTGCTGACCTCCGAAGGGGTGGCCGTGTTCTACGCTGGCACCAATCCGGGGATCGATGCCGAGAGCATCGGCGACCTGGTGCGCTTTGACGCGGCGGTCGGCGAACACTTCGGGCTGACCCAGCTGAGAGCGATCAGCAACTTCAGGATCATCGAAACAGGCAGCACCGCCGATCTTGATCCACCCACCCGCGTATACCTGCCGATCGCCAGCGGCGAAACCCTCGAGCGCTTCGAGGGCATGCGCGTGGAGATTGCCGCCGCCAGTGGCGGGGCGCTGCACGTTGCCGACACCTATACCCTCGCCCGTTATGGCGAGCTGACCCTGTATGCCGATGCTGTTCCCTTCCAGTACACCGAGCAACATGCCCCGAGCGCAGCCGGCTACAGTGCCTATCTCGACCAGCTGACGCGCAGCAGTATCCAGCTCGACGATGGACGCAGCAGCCAGAACCCCTCCCTGACTCAGCTCAACGAAGGTACCCGCCTGCTGCGCGACATGAGCGATGACGGCGTGGACAACGGTACCGTGCTGGGCGTGCAGGCCGATGGCAGCGTCAATTTCGTGCGGGTCGGCGATACCACGCAAAGCGTCAGCGGCGTGCTGGGCTACAGCTTTGGCCACTACGAGCTGCATCCCACCGAGCATGTCCAGCTCAAAGCCAATCTGCGTCCGGACAGCGTGCAGGGCCTTGGGGATGCCGAGGTCATTGTCGGCAGCTTCAACGTGCTCAACTACTTCAACTCGGTATTCGGCAGCGCCAGCTTCACCACCCCGGCCGGCAACAGCATTGCCGGAAGGGGTGCCAGCAACGCAGCGGAGTTTGCCCAGCAGCAAGCCAAGCTGGTCGAGGCGATTCTGGCTACCGGCGCTCATGTGCTCGGTCTCAACGAGCTGCAGAACAACGGCGACGGCCCGGATAGCGCCATTGCCTCACTGGTCGGGGCGCTGAACGCGGCCGTGGGCAGCGAGCGCTTTGCCTGGATTGGTGGACATGCCACTGGCAGTGATGCCATCCGCGTCGGCATCCTCTACGATCAGAACGTGGTCCAGCCGCTGGGGCTGGCTGCTACCCCGGATACTGGCCTGTATGACGCATTTGCCAGCGCCAACCGCCTGCCGGTCGCACAGACCTTTGCCTATCGTGACGATGCCAGCAAGCAGTTCACCCTCGTGGTCAACCATCTCAAGAGCAAAGGCTCGGCAGCCGGCTTGCCGGGTGATACCGACCAGGGCGACGGGCAAGGCAACTCCAATGCCACCCGTGTCGAGGCGGTCAAGCAGCTGGATGCCTGGCTGAACAGCAACCCCACCGGTGCCACCGATGGCGACTACCTGCTGGTCGGCGATCTGAACGCCTATCGCCTGGAGGATCCGGTAACCACCCTGGAAGCCGCTGGTTACACCCACCATGGCAGCGCCGATGGTTACAGCTACGTATTCGACGGCCTGAGGGGCTCGCTGGACCATATCCTCAGCAAAGGTCTGAGCACAGAGGAGGTGACCGGTGTCAGCCATTTCAACATCAATGCCGACGAGCAGCTTGCCCTGGACTACAACGATGAATTCGGGAATGGCTCGGTTACCGCTGACCTCGACCGCAACGATCCGTACCGCTCCTCCGACCATGACCCGGTACTGATCGGCCTGAAGCTGCAACGTGAGGATGGCAGCCCGGCCCCGGTGGCCACCCCGCCAGGCGAGACACCGGTGCCACCAGCCCCGCTCACACCGGAAACCGGCACTTCCATGCAAAGCGCGGTGTTCATCAGCGAGCTGCACTACGACAACGCCGGCACCGATGTGGATGAAGGTCTTGCCATCAGTGGCGCCGCCGGCACTGACCTCACGGGCTGGAGCGTGGTGCTCTACAACGGCACCAACGGTACTGTCACCCCTTACGGTACCCTCGCACTCAACGGGGTGATCGACAATGAGGGTCAGGGCTTTGGCGAACTGTGGTTCGGCCTGCCAGTCAATGGTCTGCAAAACGGCGCCAATGATGGTCTGGCGCTGGTCGATGCGGACGGCCAGGTGGTGCAGTTCCTCAGCTATGAAGGCCGCTTCACGGCCACCAGTGGCGCTGCAGCAGGCATGACCAGCCTCGACATCGGCGTCAGTGAGGATGGCAATACCGCCATCGGCCACAGCCTGCAACTGGTGGGCAGCGGTCGCTACTATGAGGACTTCAGCTGGGTGGGCGCGCGCGAGGCCTCGCCGGGCAGTCTGAACAGCGACCTGCTGTTTGTCTGATCCTCGGCACTGGCCAGCGGGTGCATACGCTGGCCAGTGCCGGACTCAGTGCATCACAACCGACACCGCCGGCCCGGGTGCCTCCTGCATCCAGGCCGGCCAGGCCTGCAGTGACCACTCGGCACGCCGGTACTGATCGGCGAGGATGTTCAGCCACTGACGCAGCAGCGCATCCGAAAGGGTCAGCCGAGCTATCGGCTCCTCTCCCTCCTTGAAGCTCAGCCGCAGATACTGTGCATGGCGGCCAAGCTCAACGGTAGTCACCAGCCTGGCGGCAGCCTGCGCCGACTCAGGCACCTCGACCGGCC
>CAZFFB010000006.1:0-5080 GCA_964517735.1 uncultured Pseudomonas sp. | reverse complement strand
CGCTCGGGGGTTGCGCGGTGATGCTCGCGGACCGCCTGCTGGGCAAACGCCTGCAGGGTGTCAGCCTGCCCTGCCTGCACGGCGGCCTGAGCGTGAGGCAGGCCTTGCTGAATCAGCCACTCCCACAGATGCGGCAACAGGCGGTCGAGCAAGCGGCGGGTCAGCCACAGCACGCAAGCCTGCCCATCCGGCAGCTCACCACTCAGGCGGATGCGGTCGTCACGCTCTGCATAGAGCGTGGTGATGCGTTGCAGTTCGATCATGTCCGTCTCATACAAGCAAAGCCCCCACGCCACAGGACGCAGGGGCTTGTTAACAGTCAGGGCCAGATCACACTCAATCAGGTCGCAGTGCCATCGAGATCCAGCAGACCAGTCCCTCCGACGCCCACCAGCACCAGCGCGAACTCCCCCGACCGCAGAATAGCATCGCCATTCAGATCAAAAGCATATCGCCGGCAACGCCAAGCAGCGTGATCTCGGGCTCAGGTTCAATACTCGCTTCGTCCCACGAGGGCTCACGCGCCGAGGTCAGGCGAAAATCCGGCGATGCAGAGGGCGCCTCGTTGCCCGCAATACGGGCCATCGCGGCATCTACCGAGTCCTGGGTACCGTCGACATCATCGATCGCTGCGGCCGCCTCGGCTTCATTGAAGCTGTCCGGATTGGCGGCGGTGTAGGCCTCGGCTACCGCCACCTTGTTATCCACTACCTGCCGATCACCCGGTGAGGCGGCACCGAGAAAGGCCACCAGCAACTGATCCACCGGCACTCGACCGGCATTCACCTCACCCACCCAGTAATCACGGCCCGCCGGCTCGGCTGCCCGCTCGAACAGGTTTTCATAGATGCGCGCCACCGTCTGGGTCACGCTCAGACCGCCATAGATGCGGGCATATTCGGGCTGCTCGTTGACGAAGTTGGCCCGCAGGTTTTCCAGCGTCAGACCGGATGCGGGATTGTTCAGCTCGCCCAGCCAGTACTCAAGCCCCGCCTTGTCGGCCGCACGGCCCAGATAGGCCACATAGAGCTCCTGTACCTGTTTGGATGTCACGGCCATGCGTTGCGACCCTCTGTCAGAAAAAGGACGGCACCATCACCGATAGATGCGCCAAATAGTTGGACACCTTGCCCGCTCGCACGGTTTCAGGCAACTACCGGCGAGCCCGATCGCCGCACAGCGGCGGGCAGCTTTTCGGGTATTCTTTGCGCCCCGCGCATAACGGATTCCCTTGATGAACTGGAACCTGATCTTCAACTTTACCCGCCAAGACCTGATCGACCGGCACTCGGCCTCGATGCTCGGCGCGGCATGGACCTTCCTGCTGCCACTGGTGAACATCCTGATCTTCACCCTGGTGTTCTCCAACATCATGGGAGCGCGTCTGGGTGGGCAGGCGCAGGATCTGGGTACCTATGGCTACAGCATCTACCTGGTCAGCGCCTTGCTGGCCTGGAACTGCTTCTCTGCCACTCTCAACCGCACCACCCAGGTCTTTCATGACAAGGCCCACCTGATCGGCAAGGTACGGCTGTCACTGTGGTCGCTGCCGGTGTATGTCTCGCTGAGCGAGACCGTGCATTACCTGATCGCCACCGGCTTCTTCATGCTGTTCCTGCTGGCCATCGGGTTCGACTTTTCATGGTCGCTGCTCTGGTGGTTGCCGATCTTTGTCTGTCAGCAACTGCTGGCCTACGCGCTGGGGCTGGGCTGTGCGATCCTCTCGGTGTTCATCCGCGACATCAAGGAAGTAGTCGGCGTGCTCACCCAGCTGTGGTTCTGGCTGACACCCATCGTCTACACCAGCAATATCCTGCCGGACTACCTTCAGACGGCAATGGCCTACAACCCCTTCTATCCGCTGGCCAACGCCTATCGCGCCACGCTGATCGAGGGCACCGCTCCGCACCTGCCACCGCTGCTGATGCTGGGGGGAATCGCTGCCCTGCTGCTGACCTTGGTGATCTGGGTGGGCCGGCGCCTGGAGCGGGATATCCGCGACTTCCTGTGAGCCGACCTGCGCAATGATTTTCAGCTCGCTGTCCTTTCTGCTGGTCTTTCTGCCGGCAGTCTATCTGGCCTTTCTGCTGCTGCGCAGCCTGCGCCTGGAGCAGGCGGTCACGGCCTTGCTGGTGGTCGCTTCACTGGTCTTCTATGCCTTCTGGGACTGGCGCTACCTCGGTCTGCTGCTCGCCTCGATGGCGGGCAACTACTGGCTGGGCCAGCAACTGGCCAGACAGCGCCAACGCCGCTGGCTGGCGCTGGCGGTCACGGCCAACCTGTTGCTGCTGGGCTATTTCAAGTATGCGGCCTTCCTGCTCGGCTTCCTGCCTGCGGCCGGGGAATGGCAGATTGTCCTGCCGCTGGCGATCTCCTTCTTTACGTTCCAGCAGATCGCCTGGCACTGCGACCTGTACAGTGGCCGCCTGCAGGGTACTGGCCGACCGCTGGAGTACGCCTTTTTCATCAGCTTCTTCCCGCAGCTGATTGCGGGCCCCATCGTACATGCCCGTGAACTGCTGCCGCAGATTGCCCGTGACTGGAGCCGCCGGCCGTTGACCTGGCAACTGGGCATGGCACTGCTCAGCATGGGCCTGCTGAAAAAGGTACTGCTGGCCGATCCTCTCGCGCCCGGTGTCGAGGCGCTGTTCGGGCGGGCCGCCGCCGGTGAGGCACTGGGCAGCGCCGAGGTGCTGCTGGCCAGCGTGGCCTATGGACTGCAGCTTTATTTCGACTTTTCCGGTTATGCCGACATGGCGGTCGGTCTGGGGTTGATGTTCGGCATCCGCCTGCCGGTCAATTTCCGCTCCCCCTACAAAAGTGCCTCCATCGTCGAGTTCTGGCGGCGCTGGCACATCACCCTGTCGCACTTTCTGCGCGATTATCTGTCCATCCCGCTGGGCGGAAATCGGCATGGCCGCGCGCGGCGCAGTGCCAACCTGCTGATCACCATGCTGCTGGGTGGTCTGTGGCATGGCGCAGGCTGGCAGTTCGTCGTCTGGGGTGCCCTGCATGGCGCCCTGCTGAGCCTCAACCATCTCTGGGCGCGTTACAGTCTCTGGCGCCTGCCCCGCCTGCTGGCACTCCCCCTGACCTTGCTGTGCGTGATGCTGGCCTGGATTCCGTTTCGTGCCGACTCGCTGGATACCGCCCTGCGGATGTACGCCGGCCTGCTGAACTGGCAGGGTGGCTGGTCCTTCGAGGGCAAGGTACTGCTTGAGGAGTGGGCGGCGCTGCAGGTCACCCACAGCCTGCCCTGGGCCTGTGCCGTACTGCTGGTGATCGCCCTGACCCTGCCCGGCAGCCGGCGACTGTGCCTGCGTCTGGGCAGTCGTGGACGTGGCCTGCTGGTCGGGGCCAGCCTGTTCGTGGTGCTCAAGGCACTGAGCGGGCAGGCCGATCGCGCGTTCCTGTACTTCAACTTCTGAGCGGCCGTACCGCAGAGCAGCACAGCATGCCCCGCATACCTCCTGCACGTCGCAACCGGCGCTTTCTCCTTGCCCTGCTGGGCAGCCTGGTCGGCAGCGGACTGCTCTGGGCAGTCCTGCTGGCCGGACAGCTTGGCAGCCCACCGGCTGCCACCGCCTGGGTCGAGCAGGCCTATGCCCACAAGCTGGCCCGTGCGGCGGCCATTGACGGACCGCGTCTGCTGATCGTGGGTGGCTCAGGCGCCATGTTCGGACTCGATTCAGCACGCCTTGAGGAGGCACTGGGCCGCCCGACCATCAACCTTGGCGTGAATGCCGGCATCCAGTCGCTGTTCATCAGTGCCTATGCCCGGCAAGCCATCCGTCCGGGCGACTGGGTGTTGCTGCCGCTCGAATACCCGCTCTATCACGATCACCAGCGCATCAACTATGCCACTCTCGACTACTGGTTGAGCCATCCGGGTGCCCGTCAGCTGGGCCTGACCGCCTGGCAGGCGGCGCAGCTCTACTGGCAGATCTCGCTGGCGCGCCTGCTGCGCGGTTACCGACCTGTGCCGGCCGAGATCAGCGCAGGCCTGTATGGTCCGCACAACCTGGATGAGCGGGGCGATCAGCGCGGCAATGAGGCGGCCAACCAGGCGGTGTGGATGCGCGAGGCCGTCGAGCGCAGTGCAGCAGAGCGCTACAGCGAGGGCGTTTCGGACTTCCAGGCCAGCTGGTCACGCTGGCGTGAGCTGGCCGAACACATCGACGGCCTGGGTGGCTGTGCGGTCTTCATCCCGGCCGCCCTGCTGCAACGCGCGCAATACCTCAAGGGCCGCGAGCGCGACTACTACCAGCGCCTGCCTGAGCGGGCCCGCCGCGCCGGACTGCGCTACGTGGGCGAGCCCCATGCGTTCTTCTACCCTCAGGAGGACTTCTTCGATACCAACTACCACCTCAACGCCGAGGCCCGCACCCGGCACACCGAGCGGGTCATCGCGCTGGTGCAGCCGGTATTCAGGGATTGCCGCTGAGGGTGGCTTGCTGCATCACCTCCGCGAGGACTGCAGATGTCCGCTCAATCTCCGCCGGGCTCAAGGTCGGGTGCACCAAAAACATCAGGCTGGTCTCGCCCAGCTCACGGGCCACTGGCAGGCGTTCGGCCGGTCGCCAGCCAGTGCCGTCGAAGGCCTTCTCCAGATACACCTCCGAACAGGAGCCGGAGAAGCACGGCACACCGCGTGCGGTGATCTCGTTGAGGATGCGGTCGCGGTCCCAGCCCTCGGCCAGTTGCTGCGGCTCAACGAATACATAGCACTTGTAGGCCGCATGCAGGCTGCCCTCGGGCATCACCGGCACACGCAGCCCCGGCAACTGGCGGGCACAGGCCCAGATCTTCTCGGCATTGGCCAGGCGCTGGACGTGCCAGTCGACCATGCGGCGCAGCTGGATGCGGCCGATCACCGCCTGCACCTCCATCATCCGCCAGTTGGTGCCGAAGCTCTCGTGCAGCCAGCGAAAGCCCGGTACATGCTGGCGTTCGTAGACCGCCTCCCAGCTCTTGCCGTGATCCTTGAACGACCACATCGCCGACCACAGCGCGCGGTCGTTGGTGGTGACCATGCCACCCTCGCCGCCGGTGGTCATGATCTTGTCCTGGCAGAACGACC
>CAZFFB010000005.1:0-19144 GCA_964517735.1 uncultured Pseudomonas sp. | reverse complement strand
CATCGTCAGCAGCGCATAACTGGCGATATTGAACGGCACGCCGAGGAAGATGTCCGCCGAGCGCTGATAGAGCTGGCAGCTCAGCTTGCCGTCGGCGACATAGAACTGGAACAGCGCATGGCAGGGCGGCAGGGCCATCTGCTCGACCAGCGCCGGATTCCAGGCCGAGACAATCAGCCGGCGCGAGTCGGGGTTCTTCTTGATCATCTCGATCAGCTGGGTGATCTGGTCGATCGACTCGCCATTGGGTGCCGGCCAGGAGCGCCACTGATAGCCATACACCGGGCCCAGTTCGCCCTGCTCGTCAGCCCACTCGTCCCAGATGCGTACACCGTTTTCCTTGAGGTAACGGATATTGGTGTCGCCCTTGAGGAACCACAGCAGCTCGTGAATGATCGACTTGAGGTGGCACTTCTTGGTGGTGATCAGCGGGAAGCCTTCGCTGAGATCGAAGCGCATCTGGTGGCCGAACACGCTCAGGGTGCCGGTGCCGGTGCGGTCGGCCTTGAAGGTGCCGGTCTCGCGCACGCGGCGCATCAGCTCAAGGTACTGTTGCATCGAATCCTCCTCAGGATCGGGCGGCGTGGCGGTAGGAGAGGGCGATCAGGCCGATGCCGCCCAGGATCATCGGCAGGCTGAGCAGCTGGCCCATGGTCAGCCAGCCGAAGGCCAGGTAGCCAAGTTGCGTATCCGGCACGCGGACGAACTCGACCAGGAAGCGGAACAGCCCGTAGCAGGCAGCGAACAGGCCGGACACCGCCATGGTCGGGCGCGGCTTGTGCGAATACAGCCAGAGGATGACAAACAGCGCCACACCCTCCAGGGCGAACTGGTAGAGCTGCGAGGGGTGGCGCGCCAGTTGCTGCGGATCGCTCCACGCCGGGAAGAGCATCGCCCACGGCAGGTCGCTCGGCTTGCCCCACAGTTCGGCGTTAATGAAGTTGCCGATCCGCCCGGCGCCAAGACCCAGTGGCACCAGCGGGGCGATGAAGTCGAGCAGCTCAAACAGGCTCTTGCCGTGGCGCTTGCCAAACCACCAGGTGGCCAGCAGCACGCCGATGAAGCCGCCATGGAAGGACATGCCGCCCTCCCAGAGGCGCAGCAGCGACAGCGGGTCGTTGAGAAAGTGCGTGAAGTTGTAGAACAGCACATAGCCAAAGCGCCCACCAAGAATCACCCCGCAGGCCACCCAGAAGACCAGATCCGAGAGCTTTTCGCGGCTCCAGCCGCTGTCGAACTGCGCCAGCCGGCGGGTTGCCAGCCACCAGGCGCCGCCGATGCCGACCAGATACATCAGGCCGTACCAGTGGATCTTCAGCGGGCCGAGGGCGATGGCCACCGGGTCGATCTGCGGGAAAACCAGCATGGTCACACCTTGAGAATCAGAGCAGGAAGTTCACGCCAACGCCCAGCAGCAGCAGGGCGAACAGACGCTTGAGCAGGGGAGCTGGCAGGTTGTGGGCCACCGGGGCCCCCACACGGGCGAACCGCATCGCGGGGGCGGCGAGCCCGACCCGCGCCGGCAGGTATTGGTAGCCGGCCGGCCCGGCCGGCAGCGTCGCCACGTCACGGCCCAGCCACAGGAAGCTCAGCGCACCGGCCACGGCAATCGGCAGGCCGCAGGCCGCCGAGGTGGCCACCGCCTGCTGCATCGGCACGCTACGCCAGGTCAGGAAAGGTACGGTCAGCGAGCCGCCGCCGATGCCAATGATCGCCGAGGCCCAGCCGATCACCCCGCCGGCGGCACCCAGGCCCAGCTTGCCGGGTACCGTGCTGCTGGCCCGCGGCCGCAGGTCGAGGGCCATCTGCGCGGCCATCACCAGGGCGAATATGCCGATCACCTTCTGCAGCAGCGGTCCCTGCAGCAAGGTGGCGGTAAAGCCCCCCAGCACGCTGCCGGCAAGAATGCCCAGTGTCAGCCAGCGGACAATCAGCCAGTGCACCGCGCCGCGCTTGTGGTGGGCGAGGATCGAGTTGATCGAGGTAAACACGATGGTGGCCAGCGAGGTGCCCACTGCCAGGTGCGTCAGCACCTGCGGGTCAAAACCCTGCAGCTGGAAGCTGAACACCAGCACCGGGACGATGATCAGCCCGCCGCCGACGCCGAACAAGCCGGCCAGTACGCCGGCGGCCGCGCCGAGCAGCAGGTAGAGAAGAAATTCCATGGAGCCTCCCGTGCAAAGGCGGCATGGTAGCGGATGGCACAGGGCCGCTCCAGTTATGCGGCGCGTCGCCCGGATCAGTCGGGCTGCGTGCTGCTGGGATTGAGCATGCGCGCCAGCCCCAGTTCGCGCAGGGTCTGCTGCAGCAGGGCATGAATGGCCTCGGGGTAGTCCAGCGCGAGGATCTGCACCAGCAGGGCGCGGGCCTGCTGCAGCGACAGCTGGCGCAGCAGCCACTTCACCTTGGGCAGGTTGGTGGCATTCATCGACAACGAGTCAAAGCCCATGGCCATCAGCAGCAAGGCTGCCGCCGGATCACCGGCCATTTCGCCGCAGATGCTCACCGGCTTGCCGACGCTGTGCGCATCGTCGACCACTCGCTTGAGGGCCTGCAGCACCGAGGGGTGCAGGTAGTCATAGAGACTGGCGACCCGCGGGTTGTTGCGATCCACTGCCAGCAGGTACTGGGTCAGATCGTTCGAGCCGACCGAGAGAAAGTCGACCCGGCTGGCCAGTTCACGGATCTGGAACACCGCCGCGGGGATCTCGATCATCACCCCGACCGGCGGCATCGGCACATCGACGCCTTCCTCGCGCACCTCGCTCCAGGCCCGTGCCAGCAGGCGCTGCGCCTCACCCAGCTCGGCCAGGCTGCTGATCATCGGCAGCAGGATGCGCAGGTTGTTCAGCCCCTCGCTGGCCTTGAGCATGGCGCGGGCCTGGACCAGGAAGATTTCCGGGTGATCCAGGGTCACGCGAATGCCGCGCCAGCCAAGGAACGGGTTGTCTTCCTTGATCGGGAAGTAGGACAGTGCCTTGTCGCCGCCGATGTCCAGGGTGCGCATGGTCACCGGCAGCGGGTGGAAGGCCTCGAGCTGCTGGCGGTAGACGGCCGCCTGCTCCTTCTCGCTGGGGAAGCGCTCGTTGGTCATGAACGGCACTTCGCTGCGGTACAGGCCGACACCCTCGGCGCCGCGTTCCTGGGCGCGTTTGACGTCAGCGATCAGCCCGGTGTTGACCCACAGCGGCATGCGGTGGCCATCGAGGGTCTCGCAGGGCAGGGCGCGCAGCGCATCAAGGCCCTGGTTGAGCTGGCGCTCCTCCTCGGCGATCTCGGCAAACTGGCGGCGCAGGCCGGCAGAGGGGTTGGTGAACACATCGCCCCGGTAGCCGTCGACGATCAGCTCGATGCCATCGACCATGTTATAGGGCAGATCGACCGCACCCATCACCGTCGGCACGCCCATGGCCCGGGCGAGGATCGCCACATGGGAGTTGCTTGAGCCGGTCACCGAGACCAGGCCGACCAGCTTGCCGGGGGGCACCTCGCCGAGCATTGCCGGCGACAGCTCCTCGCTGATCAGGATAGTGTTGTCCGGGTAGATCAGCGTCTGCTGGCGCGCTTGCTGCAGGTAGGCGAGGATCCGCCGGCCGATGTCCTTGATGTCCGAAGCCCGCTCGCGCAGGTACTCGTCATCCATCAGCTCAAAGCGCTGCACATGGCCGTTGACCACCTGACGCAGCGCGCCCTGGGCCCACTGGCCGGTCTCGATGACCCGCACGACTTCGCCGGCGATCGACGCATCATCCAGCATCATCAGGTAGACATCGAAGAGGGCGCGCTCTTCCTGGCGCAGCTGGCTGGCCAGGCGCGCGGACAGCTCGCGCATGTCGCAGCGCACCGCCTCGACGGCGTTGTAGAAGAAGGCGATCTCGCCATCGACATCCTCGATGGTCCGATCCGGTACCACCTCAAGATCGGCGGGCGGCAGTACCACCACGGCGGTGCCCAGCGCCACGCCGGGCGAGCCGGGCACGCCGACGAAGCGGGTATCGGGGGTGGCCTTGCCCTGCTTGCCCAGGCCGCGGATCGAGCCGGTGGCCTCGGCATGGGCGATCACCCCGGCGAGCTGGGCGCTCATGGTCACCAGGAAGGCTTCCTCGCCCTCGTCGAACTGGCGGCGCTCCTTCTGCTGCACCACCAGCACGCCCATCACCCGGCGGTGGTGGATGATCGGTGCGCCAAGAAACGAGGCGTAGCGCTCCTCGCCGGTCTCGGCGAAGTAGCGATAGCGTGGATGACTGGAGGCGTCTTCGAGGTTGAGGGGCTCCTCGCGGCTGCCGACCATGCCGACCAGGCCTTCGTCGGGCGCCATGCTGACCCGGCCGATGGCGGCCTTGTTGAGGCCTTCGGTGGCCATCAGCACGAAGCGCTTGCTGTGGGGGTCGCACAGGTACACCGAGCAGACCTGAGTACCCATGGCCGCACGCACCCGCTCGACGATGATCGTCAGGGCGGTGTCGAGATCCCGGGCGGCATTGACCTCCTGGATGATCTTGCGCAGCGTGTTGAGCATGGTCAAAGGGCGGCGCTCCTGTGCGTCGTGCAGTCGGTCAGTCGCGGTTGGGCAGGCGTGGCGCCAGTTCCCGCAGGGCGCGGCGATACACCTCGCGCTTGAAGGACACCACCTGGCCCAGCGGGTACCAGTAGCTGACCCAGCGCCAGCCGTCGAACTCCGGCTTGCCGGTGACATCCATGCGCACCCGCCGCTCATCGCCCGTCAGCTGCAGCAGGAACCACTTCTGCTTCTGGCCGATGCACAAGGGCTGGCTGTGGGTGCGCACCAGGCGTTGCGGCAGGCGGTAGCGCAGCCAGCCCCGGGTACAGGCGAGGATGCGTACATCGACTGGCTGCAGGCCGACTTCCTCGTTCAGCTCGCGAAACAGCGCCTCTTCCGGCGACTCCTTCGGATTGATACCGCCCTGAGGGAACTGCCAGGCATCCTGGTTGATGCGCCGCGCCCACAGCACCTGGCCGACCTCATTGGCGAGGATGATGCCGACATTGGGTCGGAAGCCATCGGAATCGATCACGGCGGGGTACCTCGGATGCAGATATCCCCGGATTGTTCCACAAAGCCCGGCGCAGCGGCAACGCGGACCGCGCGCCGGCCGGGCAGGCTGGCACGCCTGTTGCGTGGGGAAACCGGTCTCAGCCGGTCTTGCTGGCAAAACGTCCGAGGAACAGCTGATAGGCCGGATCGTTGCTCTCGTCCCAATAGGGATAGCCGATGGCGTCCAGGGCATGGATCAGCCCCGGCAGCTCGCTGTCCGCCACCTGCAGACCGACCAGCACGCGCCCGTCGGCGGCGCCGTGGTTGCGGTAATGGAACATCGAGATGTTCCAGCGCCCGCCCAGCTTGGTGAGGAAGTTGAACAGGGCGCCGGGCCGTTCGGGGAATTCGAAGCGGAACACCCGCTCGTTCTCCGCCCCCGGCGCATGGCCGCCGACCATGTGGCGGATGTGCAGCTTGGCCAGCTCGCTGTCGGTCAGATCGAGCACCGGGAAGCCCTGCTCCTGCAGCAGGCTGACCAGCTGCTCGCGTGGATCGTGCTCGGGGTGGGTCTGCACGCCGACGAAGATCTGCGCCTCGTCGGGGCGGTTGTAGCGGTAGTTGAACTCGGTGATCGAGCGCTTGCCCAGCGCCTGGCAGAACGCCTTGAAGCTGCCGGGCTTCTCCGGGATGGTCACTGCGATGATCGCCTCGCGTCGCTCGCCCAGCTCGGCGCGTTCGGCGACATAGCGCAGGCGGTCGAAGTTGATGTTGGCACCCGAGTCGATGGCCACCAGCGTCTGGCCGGTGATGCCCTCGCGCTCGACGTAGCGCTTGATGCCCGCCACCCCCAGCGCCCCGGCCGGCTCGGTGATCGAGCGGGTGTCGTCATAGATATCCTTGATCGCTGCGCAGATCTCATCGGTGCTGACGGTGATCACCTCATCGACATAATGGCGGCAGACCTCGAAGGTGTGCTGGCCGATCTGCGCCACCGCCACGCCATCGGCAAACAGCCCGACCTGGCCGAGCACCACCCGCTCGCCGGCGGCCATCGCCGCCCGCAGGCAGTCGGACTCCTCAGGCTCCACGCCGATCACCTTGATGTCCGGGCGCAGGTACTTGACGTAGGCGGCGATACCGGCGATCAGTCCGCCGCCGCCGACCGGCACGAAAATCGCGTCCAGACGTCCGGGATGCTGGCGCAGGATCTCCATGGCCACGGTGCCTTGCCCGGCGATCACGTCCGGATCGTCATAGGGATGCACGAAGGTATAGCCCTTCTCCTCGACCAGCTTCAGGCAGTGGGCGAGTGCCTCGGGGAAGGCCTCGCCATGCAGGACCACCCGCGCACCGCGCGCGCGCACTGCCTGCACCTTGATCTCCGGTGTGCTGCGCGGCATGACGATGATCGCCTTGATGCCGAGTTTCCTGGCGGCCAGCGCCAGCCCCTGGGCATGATTGCCGGCGGAGGCCGCGATCACCCCGCGCGCTTTCTCCTCCTCGCTCAGCCCCGCCGTCTTCTGGTAGGCGCCGCGGATCTTGAAGGAGAATACCGGCTGCAGGTCCTCGCGCTTGAGCAGGACCTGGTTGCCCAGGCGTTCGGACAGGCTGCGTGCGCTGTCCAGCGGGGTTTCCACCGCCACGTCGTAGACGGGGGAGGTGAGCATCTTCTTGACGTACTGTTCGAGCATCGGGGCAGCCACAGGCGAGATCAGGCAGGGTGGGGCGAGTCTACTCCGCCGCCTGCGCCCGGCCAACCATCGCGCCGAATCGCACGGCCCAGACGGTATAATGCCGGGCAATTCTCCCCAACCCTGCGCGGAATACCCATGAATCAGGATCAGCTCAAACAGGCCGTGGCCCAGGCCGCCGTCGACCATATCGCCCCGCGCCTTGAGCGGCGCAGCATCATCGGTGTCGGCACCGGCTCCACCGCCAACTGCTTCATCGATGCACTGGCGAGGATTCGCGACGACTTCGATGGCGCAGTGGCCAGCTCCGAGGCCACCGCAGCCCGCCTCAAGGCCCATGGCATCCCGGTCTATGACCTCAACAGCGTGGTGGAGCTTGAGTTCTATGTGGATGGCGCTGATGAAGCCGACGGGCACCTGCAGCTGATCAAGGGCGGTGGCGGTGCGCTGACCCGCGAGAAGATCGTCGCGGCTGTGGCGCGCACCTTCATCTGTATTGCCGATCAGAGCAAGCTGGTCGAGCGCCTCGGTGCCTTCGCGCTGCCGGTCGAGGTGCTGCCGATGGCCCGCAGCTTCGTGGCCCGCGAGCTGGTCAAGCTGGGGGGGGATCCGGTGTACCGCGAGGGCTTTGTCACCGACAACGGCAACGTGATCCTGGATGTGCACAACCTGGCGATCGGTGACGCGGTGGCTCTGGAGCGCGCGATCAACAACATCGTCGGCGTGGTCACCAATGGCCTGTTCGCCGAGCGTCCCGCCGATCTGCTGCTGCTGGGCACCGCCGAGGGTGTGCGGCGCCTGAGCCGCTGAGGCCGACTGGGCGGGCGCACGCCGGGTGCGTCCGTCCGGCTCAGGGCAGCGTCTTGCTGAACACGTAGAAGCGGTTGGGTTCACCGACCAGATAAATGTTGCCGTACACATCCATGGTCACACCCTCGGCCTGCTCGATGCTGTGGGTCAGACCATGGCGCCCGCGCCACAGGCTGATGAAGCTGACCGGCCGGCCCTGGCGATCCACTTCGAGCAGCAGCCGCGACTCGTCGGAGAGCAGCAGGGTGTGACCGCTGCGCGGGTCGATGGCCACCGATGACAGGTCGCGCAGCGGCAGATGGCGCAGGTCCAGCGCCGCCAGCGCACCGGCGGCCCCGTCCTCGCCCGGGAAGGGCAGGCTGAACAGCCCATGAGGGTCGCGCTCCTTGGCCAGCAGCAGGCTCTGGCTGAGGGGATTCCAGGCCAGCCCCTCAAAGCCCTTGTTGCCGGCCTCGGCAAAGCCCAGTTCATAGACCGGCAGCAGGTTCAGGTCGATCTCGCGGGTTTCGGGCGTGAGGCTGAAGACAGTGAGCAGGCGGCGACGTTCATCGACGATGACCAGCCGGCCATCATCCAGTGCTTCCACGGCCTCCGGGTCGCTGAAACCCCGCAGCGGGATGCGCCGCAGCACCACACCACGGGTGGTGAATTCCACCAGCTGCGGATTCTGTCCGGTGACGGTGAACAGCGTGCCGGTCAGCGGATTCCAGGTCAGCCCGGAGGTCTCATCCTCCTCAAGTCCCGGCAGATCCTGCTGCAGGACCAGCCGGTAATCCGGCAGCCAGATACCGGCGGCGCGCTGCTCGGCATCGACATCGCGCTCCTGCCAGGCCAGACGCAGCTGGTCGTCCCAGTGCAGCAGGTGAGCGGCGAGCAGCAGGCCGGCCAGCAGTACCAGCAGCAGGCACTGCAGCAGACGACGATACAGGGGGCGACGCAGGATCATGGGCATGCTCGGCGACAGGGGGGGAGGCGCAGTCTACGCAGGCAGCCTTAACGGCAGATGAAGACAGCCGGGCGGGCCTTGCACCCGCCCGGCCGGTCTCAGGCGAAGATCTTGCCGGGGTTCATGATGCCGTTGGGGTCGAACACCGCCTTGACCGCCTTCATGTAGGCGATCTCGGCCTCCGAGCGGCTGTAGCCCAGGTAGTCGCGCTTGGTCATGCCCACGCCGTGCTCGGCGCTGATCGAGCCGTGGTACTTCGCAACGGTCTCAAATACCCAGGTATTGACCGTGGCGCACTTGGCGAAGAACTCCTCCTTGGCCATCGCCTCGGGCTTGAGGATGTTCAGGTGCAGGTTGCCATCGCCAATGTGGCCGAACCAGATCACCTCGAAGTCCGGGTAGTTTTCCTCGACGATGGCGTCGATTTCCTTCAGGAACGCCGGCACCTTGGAGACGGTCACCGAGATGTCGTTCTTGTACGGCGTCCAGTGGCTGATGGTCTCGGAGATGTACTCGCGCAGCTTCCACAGGTTCTGCAGCTGCTGCTCGCTCTGACTCATCACCCCGTCGAGCACCCAGCCCTGCTCGACGCAGTGCTCGAACAGCTCCAGCGCGGCGTTGGACACCTCCTCGCTGCTGGCCTCGAATTCGAGCAGCGCGTAGTACGGGCAGTCGGTCTCGAAGGCGGGCGGCACGTCGCCGCGGGCCAGCACCTTGGCCAGCGCCTTGTCGGAGAAGAACTCGAAGGCGGTCAGGTCGACCTTGCCCTGGAAGGCGTGCAGCACCGGCATGATCGAGTCAAGATCCGGGGCGCCGAGCACCATGGCGGTCAGGTTGTTCGGCGCGCGCTCAAGGCGCATGGTCGCCTCGACCACAAAGCCCAGGGTGCCCTCGGCGCCGATGAACAGCTGGCGCAGGTCGTAGCCGGTGGCGTTCTTGATCAGGTCGCGGTTCAGCTCGAGGATGTCGCCTTTGCCGGTGACCACCTTCATGCCGGCCACCCAGTTGCGGGTCATGCCGTAGCGAATCACCTTGATACCGCCGGCATTGGTGCCGATGTTGCCGCCGATCTGGCTGGAGCCGGCCGAGGCAAAATCGACCGGGTAGTACAGGCCCTGCTCCTCGGCGAAGTTCTGCAGCTGCTCGGTGATCACCCCGGCCTGGCAGACCACGGTGCGGTCGAAGGCATTGAACTCGACAATCTTGTTCATGTAGTCGAAGGCCACCACCACCTCGCCGTTGGCGGCAACGGCGCCGGCGGACAGGCCGGTGCGCCCGCCCGAGGGCACCAGCGCGACCTTGCGCTGATTGGCCCAGCGCACGATGGCCTGCACTTCCTCGATGGACTTGGGGAAGGCGATGGCCAGCGGCGCCGGGGCGAACTGCTTGGTCCAGTCCTTGCCGTAGGCATCCAGGGAGGCGGCGTCGGTCAGCACCTTGCCGGGCTCGACCAGGGTCTTGAGTTCTTCGATCAGGGCAGCTTGGGTCATCTGCGGAAATCTCGGGCGGTTCATGGTCACCCTGAGCAGGCTTCATGCTCGGGGATGGGGCGTTTCGCGGGGGCGCTATGTTAGCATATGCCCCCCCGCGAAGCGCCCGCCGCCGACCTGCGGGTCGCTACCGCCCGCGCTGCCCAGCGCCCAGACAACCCCCGGGACAACAGGTTTACGCAGATGAGCAAGACGACCTCTCTCGACAAGAGCAAGATCAAGTTCCTTCTTCTCGAAGGTGTGCACCAGAATGCCGTGGATACCCTCAAGGCCGCCGGCTACACCAATATCGAGTACCTGAAGGGCGCCCTGTCCGGTGAGGAGCTCAAGGAGAAGATCGCTGATGTGCACTTCATCGGCATCCGCTCGCGCACTCAGCTGACCGAGGAGGTCTTTGACTGCGCCAAGAAGCTGGTCGCCGTCGGCTGCTTCTGCATCGGCACCAACCAGGTCGATCTGAATGCTGCCCGCGAGCGCGGTATCGCGGTGTTCAACGCCCCCTACTCCAACACCCGCTCGGTGGCCGAGCTGGTGCTCGCCGAGGCCATCCTGCTGCTGCGCGGCATCCCGGAGAAGAACGCCTCCTGCCATCGCGGTGGCTGGATCAAGTCGGCGGCCAACTCCTTCGAGATCCGCGGTAAGAAGCTCGGCATCGTCGGCTACGGCTCGATCGGCACCCAGCTCTCGGTGCTGGCCGAGGCGATGGGCATGCAGGTGTACTTCTATGACGTGGTGACCAAGCTGCCGCTGGGCAATGCCACCCAGGTGGCTGATCTGCACGAGCTGCTGGGCATGGCCGACATCGTCTCCCTGCACGTGCCGGAGCTGCCGTCCACCCAGTGGATGATCGGCGAGAAGGAAATCCGCGCGATGAAGAAGGGCGGCATCCTGATCAACGCCGCCCGCGGCACCGTGGTCGAACTGGACCACCTGGCCGAGGCGATCAAGGACGAGCACCTGATCGGCGCCGCCATCGACGTGTTCCCGGTCGAGCCCAAGTCCAACGACGAGGAGTTCGAGAGCCCGCTGCGTGGTCTGGATCGGGTGATCCTCACCCCGCACATCGGCGGCTCGACCGCCGAGGCGCAGGCCAACATCGGCCTGGAAGTGGCCGAGAAGCTGGTCAAGTACAGCGACAACGGCACCTCGGTGTCCTCGGTGAACTTCCCGGAAGTCGCCCTGCCGGCCCATGCAGGCAATCACCGTCTGCTGCACATCCACGAGAATATTCCTGGCGTGATGAGCGAGATCAACAAGGTGTTCGCCGACAACGGCATCAACATCGCCGGCCAGTTCCTGCAGACCAACGAGAAGGTCGGCTATGTGGTGGTCGACGTCGACAAGGAATACTCCGACCTGGCGCTGGAGAAGCTGCAGGAAGTCCGCGGCACCATCCGCTGCCGCGTGCTGTTCTGATCCCGATCGGGTGACTGCAGAGGGGAGGCCAGTGGCCTCCCTTTTGCATTTCTGCGCGGCGCAATCGCTACTGCTACAGCGGCCCGCTGCCGCGGCGGCGGAACCAGCCGCTGATCGACAGCCGCTCGCGATGGGCGAGCAGCACCTCGTGGGGGAAGTCGGCGGCCATGAACACCACCAGGGTCCCGGCCTCGGGGCGGATCCGCGTGCTGCGCCCCTCGCCGAGCTCCAGATGCAGCTCGCCGCCATCCTCCGCGCGCCAGTCCGCGTTGAGGTAGAGCAGGGTGGTCACGGTGCGCCGGTCGTCATCGCGAAAACGATCAACATGGCGCCGGTAGAAGCTGCCCGGCGGATAGAGGGCGAAATGGCTTTCGTAGTCCTCAAGGCCAAGGTACAGGTGGCGGTTGAGGGTCTGGCGCAGCTCTTCGGCAAAGGCCAGATAGTCATCGGTGAGCGGGCACTGCCCGTGCTCCAGCCACTGGATATGATCGCCGCGCACCTGGGTGTCGAGGGTCTGGGTGGCGGCGCGACCGATGGCGGCCCGTTGCAGCTCGCCACGCGCATGGCGCATGCGGCAGGCCTCGGCCAGCGCGGCGATCTGTCCGGCGGGCAGTGCATCGGGCTGGTGCGACCAGCCATGGCGGGCCAGGTCATCGACGATGGCATCGAGCAGAACAGGGCGAGGGGCGGCAGGCATGGTGACTCCGGGCAAGTCGATGGACGCAGCGCCAGCAGTGTACTGCGCCGCCTTGTGCCTGCCGAGCCCGGTGCAGCGCATGCCTCGACAAGCGCCCGCGCCGGCACGGACAATAGTCGCCTGTTCTGCGGGGGTTGCCATGCGTGTCCTGATTGCTGCTTTTGTCCTGAGCCTGACCAGCCTCTCTGCGCTGGCCGACGAGTACGCGGCGCTCTACCGTCTGGCCGGCTGGCCACAGCAGCGCGAGCACTTTAGTGCGGCCCTTGAAGTGGCCCAGCAGCGCTACCGGGACAGCCTGCCGCCGGCGCTGTATCAGGCGCTGCTGGACAACAGCAACCGGCGCTTTGCCGCCCAGGCCATGGACGAGCGTGCCCTGCAGCGCCTGCGCGAGCAGCTGCCGGATCCGCAGCCGGCCCTGCGCTTCTTCGACAGCCCGCTGGGCCGTACGGTGATGCAGCATGAAGTGCGCGCCACCGCCCCGCAGCACCTGGCCCGTCATGCCGATGGCCTGCCACGGGTCAGCGCCAGTGCGCCGCGGCAGGCGCTGATCGCCCGGCTGGCCCGGGCGCTGCCGGCCCGCGAGGCGGGTGCCGAGGTCAGTCTGGCGCTGGCCGGGGTGGCGGCAGAAAGCCTCAGCCAGATGGTCCCCGGCCTCAAGGACCTGTTTGGCGCCAGTCCCCAGCAGCTGCTCGGCGGTCAGCGCGAGCGGCTGATGAGCCAGATCGAGGCGGATCTGCACAACACCTTGCTGCATGTCTACCGCGACCTTGACGAGGGGCAGCTGGCCGCCTTTGCCGAGTTTGCCGAGTCGCCCGAGGGCCAGCGCTACTACCGTGCAGCCCTGCAGGCCTTGCACGCCGGGCTGTCCAGCACGCCCTGAGCCACGTCCTGAGCACGTTGGGCACTGCAGCTGTATTCAGGCCGGCGCGGCCGCTCAGTCAAGACCGGCCAGCAGCTGCTGGCTCAGGGTCTCGATAGCCCGCTGACGCGCGCCGTCGGCCGGTGGCAGGGCATCGTTCAGGGCTGACCAGCGCGGATGGGTGCGGGCCTGCTCCAGTACCGGCGGCAGGCGGCCCTCGCGCCAGCGGGTGGTGTGGGGATCCTCTTGCTGCAGCGGTGACTGCGCCGCATGGCCACGATGCTGCAGGGCGTCGAGCAGCTGACGCTGGCGCAGGGCGAGCAGGCGCAGGATCGCATCATCGACAGTCAGCTCGCGCTGGCCGCGGAGCGTGCCGCGCAGGCGCTCGCCGTAGTTGCGCAGGGTCTGCCAGGTACCGCCGGCGACCGCCCCCAGGGCCGCCGCCGCCCCCAGGGTCAGCCCGCCGAGCAGCAGGTCGATGCCGACCCCCGCCGCCGCCCCAGCCGCCATGCCGCCCCCCAGCTGGACGCCCAGCTGACGCAAGGTGTGGGGATGGAACAAGTCGCTCTCCCAGCGACCTTCGCTGAGCGGCAGGGTGGCAGCCTCCGCCGTACCGGGCTCAAAGGCATACAGCGCGAGGAGCGCCTCGACGCAGCGCTGCTCGCGCTGGCGCAGATCATCACGCAGCTGCTCCAGCGCGGTGTTCAGCGCAGCGGGCTGGCTGTCGACCAGGCGACGACAGGCCGCCGCATCCACCAGCAGCTCGGCGATCAGGCAGGTGGCCGCCTGGCGCCGCTGCTGGCGCTGCAGCGCATGTTCGGCCAGCAGGCGCTGCAGGCGTGGTGCGGCCGGCTCGATCAGCAGCGCCAGGCTCTCGTACAGGCGCTGCTCGCCCTCTCGCGGCGGGGCCACGCTGTCAAAGCGCACCAGCGCGTGCAGGCCGAGCCTGGCCAGCGCGTCGCGCCAGGTATCGCTGCGGTGATCCTCGCCAGCCACGAAGTTGAGCACCGGCAGCAGCGGCTTGCCGGCGGCGGCGAGGATCGCCAGTTCGTCGCGGTACTTGGCCAGCACCGGCTCGCGGGCATCGATCACATAGAGTCCGGCATCGCAGGCCAGCAGCTGACGCAGCACCCGCGCCTCCTGCTCGAAGCGCCCCTGCGCCTCAGGGCTGTCGAGAAAATGCTGCAGGCGTGCCGGGCCATCGAGCCGTTCGCTGGCAGGGCTCAGGCTGTCCAGGCAATCGCGCAGGGCCATGGCATCCTCAAGGCCCGGCGTGTCATAGAGCGCCAGCAGCGGCTCGCCAGCCACCGACAGCAGCGCCCCCTCGACATGCCGGGTTGTGCCCGCGCGGTGCGACACCTCGCCAAAGCCTGCGTCACGGGTCAGGGTGCGCAGCAGCGAGGTCTTGCCGACGTTGGTGTGGCCGACCACGGCCAGTTTCAGGATTTCGGACATGGCGCACTCCCTATGGATAGCCCGCAGGCTCGGTCAGGCGGACGGTGGCGACGCTGCGCCGGCCAGCCAGTCCCAGGGGGCCTGCAGGCTGGCTGGCAGAGCGAGCTGCTGCAGCGTTTCCTGCCAGTCACTCAGGCGCCGGGCATCGAGGTCGTGGCCGGAGGTTGCCGGCAGCAGCCAGACCCGCGCCTCGCCGGCATGACCGGCCAGCTCGGTCAGCAGCGCGAGGGTGCCGCGGTCGGGGGAGCGGCGCGGGTCGCAGACCAGCAGCAAGCGTGCCACCGGAGCCTGGCTCAGCTGCGCAAGCAGCGTGCGGCGCTGCGGGCTGTCGTCGAGCACGCCGCCGTCGGTCACCCCCTTTGGCAGCGTTGGCGGCCAGGGATCGCTGGGGTCGAGCTCGATGGCCACCAGGAGCGCACCACGGCCCGGCAGGTCGGCGTGTCCGGGCTGGCCGGGGAGCAGGCGCGCGGGGGCCGGCTGCTCCACCGCCAGGCGCTCGCTGGAAGGCAGCAGACGTTCATGCAGCCGGGCATAGCCGGGCAGGGCGGGATCGGGCTGCAGTCGCCGCTGACCGCGCCGCCACTGCAGCAGACACAGCAGCAGCAACAGGAGACGCGGCAACAGGCCATAGATCAGCAGCATGCCCAGCAGCCAGCTGGCCCAGGTCTGGCGCGCCGCCTCGCCACTGGCCGCCGCCTCCAGGCTGGCCCGCAGCAGTGCAGCATCCGGCTGGGCAAAGCCCAGCCAGGCCGGCAGCGCGCCCAGCGTCTCCACCAGTCCGATGAGGCTGGCGCTGGGCAGCAGGGTGGTTTCCCAGACAAAGCCGTAGCGGCGCGCGCTCAACATGGCCAGCAGGGTCAGCAGCGCGCTGCCCAGCGCCAGCAGCCACAGGCCATGGCTGAGCAGGCCGAGTGCCCAGCGCCCAAGCCGTGCCCGCTCCAGAAGCAGCAGCAGGGCCGGCATCAGCAGCGCGCTGCGCGGCTCACGGGCCAGCAGACGGGCCAGCCCCTGCCAGATGCTGGTCAGCAGATGGCCGCGCCCGCGGTGGCTGGCGGCCAGCAGCCAGCCGGCCAGGGTCAGCAGATGGGCACCCAGAAGGCTGCCCAGTGCCCACAGCAGATTGACCGGCCGACTGCCATCGCCCAGCGCGGTGGCGGCCAGCCCCGCCCCGCCGAGCAGCGCCAGCAGGGCCAGCAGCGCCAGCGCCAGGCGGCTGCCCTGGCGGACATGCTGCAGCGCCGCGGTCAGGCCTTCGCGCTGCGCCAGGTGGGCGGCGCGCTGCAGCAGACGCTCCGGCAGATTGCCGCCGGCCGCCTGCGCCAGACGACAGGCCGCATGGTCTTCCAGCGGCGCCTGTTCCTCGTGCAGACGGATCGCCTCGGCCAGCCAGGCGGCTTGCAGCGGGGAAGGGGATGAGTAGATCACAGGGTTTCTCACGGATGCAGACATGCACAGAGGATAACCGCTACCCCACGATTGCGGGGCACTGCCGATGACGGCGCCAAGGGCTCTGCTAGACTGCCGCGCTGCTGCCGGCCTGCTGGACGGCATCCATCCGCTGCCGGGCGGCTTGCCCGTGCCTCTGTCAGGAGTTCGCTGTGAAAGACCTGTTCCTGCTCGACAGCATGCTGACCCCCAAGATCATCTCGGTGATCTACTGGCTTGGCCTGATCGCCGTGGTGGTCGGTGCCATCAATCAGCTGTTCGACCCAGCCACCAGCCTGCTGAATGCCCTGGGCCTGCTGCTGTTTGGTCTGCTGGGCGTGCGCATCTGGTGCGAGCTGATGATCGTGCTGTTCAAGATCAACGCCAACCTGCAGGCGCTGGTCGAGCGCAAGGAGTGAGCATGTCAACGTCCCCCTCTACCCTGCCTCTGGCGCTGATCGCAGCGCTGGCCGATAACCAGGTGATTGGCATCGACAATCGCCTGCCCTGGCACTTGCCGGCCGATCTCCGGCACTTCAAGGCCATGACCCTCGGCAAGCCGGTGATCATGGGCCGCAAGACCTGGGACTCGCTCGGTCGCCCGTTGCCGGGGCGGCTCAATCTGGTGGTCAGCCGTCAGGCGGGCCTGCAGCTTGAGGGCGCTGAAGTATTCGCCTCGCTGGAAGCGGCCATCGCCCGTGCCGACGCCTGGGCGCGCGAGCGGGCGGTCGACGAGCTGATGCTGATCGGTGGCGCCGAGCTGTACGCTCAAGGCCTGGCACAGGCGACGCGCCTGTACCTGACCCGCGTGCATCTTTCCCCTGCGGGGGATGCGTTCTTTCCCGCGTTTGCCGAGGGTGACTGGCAACGGGTGGCCAGCCAGATGCACGAGGCGACGGCCGAGACGCCCGCGCACACCTACGAGACCTGGGCGCGTTGCGAACCCCTGCGGACGCAGGCTGGATGATCAGCAGATCCGGCTGAGCCGTTGTCGGCCCTGCACGTTGCACCACCACAAAGCAGAACGCCCCGCAATCGCGGGGCGTTCCTTTTAACGCTCAGCCAGCGGGCAGGATCAGTCTTCCAGCAGCGCCTTGTTGCGCACCGCGCCCTTGTCGGCGCTGGTGGCGAGCAGGGCGTAGGCCTTCAGCGCGGTGCTGACCTTGCGCGCACGCGGTACGGCCGGCTTCCAGCCCTTGTGGTCCTGATGCAGGCGGCGGGCCTTGAGCTCGTCGTCACCGACCAGCAGGCTGATGCTGCGGTTGGGGATGTCGATGAGGATCTTGTCGCCGTCCTCGACCAGACCGATGGCACCGCCTGCGGCGGCTTCCGGCGAGACGTGGCCGATCGACAGGCCCGAGGTGCCGCCGGAGAAGCGCCCGTCGGTGAGCAGGGCACACTGCTTGCCCAGCCCCTTGGACTTGAGGTACGAGGTCGGATAGAGCATTTCCTGCATGCCCGGGCCGCCCTTCGGTCCTTCATAGCGGATCACCACGATGTCGCCCGGCTGGATCTCGTCGGCGAGGATGCCCTTCACCGCGGCGTCCTGGCTCTCGAAGATCCGCGCGGTGCCTTCGAACACGTGGATCGACTCGTCAACGCCGGCGGTCTTCACCACGCAGCCGCCCTCGGCGATGTTGCCGTACAGCACGGCGAGGCCACCTTCCTGGGAGTAGGCGTTCTCCACGCTGCGGATGCAGCCCTCGAAACGGTCGCTGTCGAGCGTCGGCCAGCGGGTGCTCTGGCTGAACGCGGTCTGGGTGGGGATGCCGGCAGGTCCTGCCTTGAAGAAGGTGTGCACCGCTTCATCGCTGGTCTGGGTGATGTCCCAGGTGGCGATCGCCTCGGCCATGCTCTTGCTGTGCACGGTCGGCACGTCGGTGTGCAGCAGGCCGCCACGCGCCAGTTCGCCGAGGATCGAGAAGATGCCGCCGGCGCGGTGTACGTCTTCCATGTGGTACTTCTGGATGTTCGGCGCAACCTTGCACAGCTGCGGCACGCGACGCGACAGGCGATCGATGTCGCGCAGGTCGAAGTCGACCTCGCCTTCCTGGGCAGCGGCCAAGAGGTGCAGGATGGTGTTGGTCGAGCCGCCCATGGCGATGTCCAGGGTCATGGCGTTCTCGAACGCCTTGAAGCTGGCGATGGCGCGCGGCAGCACCGACGCGTCGCCCTCGCCGTAGTAGCGCTGGCACAGCTCGACAATCAGCCGGCCGGCGCGCAGGAACAGCTGCTCGCGGTCGCTGTGGGTGGCCAGGGTGGTGCCGTTGCCCGGCAGCGCCAGGCCGAGCGCTTCGGTCAGGCAGTTCATCGAGTTGGCGGTGAACATCCCCGAGCAGCTGCCGCAGGTCGGACAGGCGCTGCGCTCATACTCGGCAACGGTCTCGTCGGAGCAGTTTTCGTCGGCGGCGGCGACCATCGCATCGACCAGATCGAGGCCATGGCTGGCCAGCTTGGTCTTGCCGGCCTCCATCGGCCCGCCGGAGACGAACACCACCGGGATGTTCAGGCGCAGGGCGGCCATCAGCATGCCGGGGGTGATCTTGTCGCAGTTGGAGATGCACACCAGGGCGTCGGCGCAGTGGGCGTTGACCATGTACTCGACGGAGTCGGCGATGATCTCGCGGCTGGGCAGCGAATAGAGCATGCCGTCGTGGCCCATGGCGATGCCATCGTCGACGGCGATGGTGTTGAACTCCTTGGCCACGCCGCCGGCGCGCTCGATCTCGCGGGCCACCAGCTGGCCCATGTCCTTGAGGTGCACGTGGCCGGGCACGAACTGGGTGAAGGAGTTGGCGACGGCGATGATCGGCTTCTTGAAGTCCTCATCCTTCATCCCGGTAGCGCGCCACAGCGCGCGGGCACCGGCCATGTTGCGGCCGAAGGTGGAGGTTTTCGAGCGATAGTCAGGCATGGCGGCTTCCCGGAATGCAGGCGGATGTAAAGGGTTTCAGGATAACGCGATTGAGGATGGGCGCACAGGCTGGGCGGCGGGCCTGTGCGGCGGGTGGAAAAGCCCGGTCAGCGACCTTGCACCCGCCGCGCTGCGCCGCGCAGATCAGGCGTTGGGCAGGATCCGGCAGGTCAGACTCTTGATGTAGCGGGTCTCGGCGATCGCCGGATGGACCGGATGATCCGGGCCCTGGGCGCCGCGCTCGAGCAACTGGATGTTGCGATCGAGGTGACGGGCGCTGGAGAGCAGGATGTTCTGCAGGTCGTCCTCGGGCAGGTGCATCGAGCCGCTGGCGCTGACCAGGATGCCGTCCTTGCTCAGCAGGCGCATGGCCTGGTCGTTGAGGCGGCGGTAGGCGGCCTCGCCGTTCTTCAGATCCTTCTTGCGCTTGATGAAGGCCGGC
>CAZFFB010000004.1:0-21443 GCA_964517735.1 uncultured Pseudomonas sp. | reverse complement strand
ACCAGCGAGAACAGCGAGGCGCCGATCAGGATCAGGAACACCATGGCGCTGATCTCGGTGGTGCCGCGCGCCACCTCGCGCAGCTGGCCGAGGTTGAGCTTGCCCTTGGCCAGCGCCAGCAGCAGGGCGCCCACCGCGCCGAGCGCCGCCGCCTCGGTGGGCGTGGCGTAGCCGGCGAGGATCGAGCCGAGCACGCAGGCGATCAGCACCAGCGGCGGGACCAGTGCGGCGAACAGCTTGCCCCACTCGATGGGACCGAGTTCTTCCTGGGGCAGCGCCGGCAGCTTCTTCGGCTGCAGGATGGCCACGCCGATCAGGTAGAGGATGTACAGGCCGACCAGCACCAGGCCGGGAATCAGCGCGCCGATGAACAGGTCGCCGACCGAGACGGTCTTGGGCGAGAACACCCCCATCTTCAGCTGCGCCTGCTGGTAGGCGCTGGACATCACATCCCCCAGCAGCACGAGGATGATCGACGGCGGGATGATCTGCCCGAGGGTGCCGGTGGCGGCCAGGGTGCCGGTGGCAATCGCCGGGTCGTAGCCGCGGCGCAGCATGGTCGGCAGCGCCAAGAGGCCCATGGTCACCACGGTGGCGCCGACGATGCCGGTGGAGGCGGCCAGCAGCGCACCGACCACGCAGACCGATATCGCCAGCCCGCCGCGCAGGGTGCCGAACAGCCGCGACATGGATTCGAGCAGGTCCTCGGCAACCCGCGATTTCTCCAGCATCACCCCCATGAACACGAACAGCGGCACCGCCAGCATGGTCTGGTTGTTCATGATGCCGAACAGGCGGTTGGGCAGGGCGCTCAGGTAGCTGGCGTCAAAGCTGCCCATCAGGATGCCGGCGCCGGCAAACAGCAGCGAGACGCCCCCCAGGGTGAGCGCCACCGGATAGCCGGCCATCAGCACCAGGCAGATGGCCACAAACAGCAGAATTGCCATCACTTCAGCCATGCTGCACCTCCGGGAACGGCAGACGACCGCCGAGGCGGTAGAGGAAGACGATCACATCGGCGATCGCCTGCAGGATCAGGCTGACCAGCAGCACCAGGATGATGCTCTTTTGCAGGTAGACATAGGGCAGGCCGCCGGCGTCGCTTGAGCCCTCCAGCGTCGACCAGGCCGCACTCACATAGCCCCAGCTGTTCCAGGCCAGGAACAGGCACACCGGCAGCAGCAGGAACAGGTGGCCGAGCAGGTCGGTCAGGGCCTGGGCGCGCGGCGAGCGCTTCTGGTAGAAGATGTCGACCCGTACATGGCCGCCGCGCTGCAGGGTCCAGGCCGCCGCGCCCATGAACACCAGGGCATGGGCGTACATCACCGCCTCCTGCAGGGCCACGGCGCCGATGCCAAAGCCATAGCGCAGGACCACCACCAGGGTGGTGGCCAGCACCAGGAAGAGGGTCAGCCAGGCGCAGGCGCGTCCCAGCCGGTCGTTGACGGCCTGCAGGGCGCGTGCGAGCGCCAGCAGGAGAGGGGATGCGGTCGACATGGGTCGCTTCCTTGTAGGAGGGGTGGGCCCGATTCTCGCAATGCCCGGCGGTGGCGGCAATCGATGTGTACGGCACAGGCGCCTGGTCATGGCTATGCTGCCCTGTCAGGTATAGCCTGTAACCGTCTGCCTGCCCGCCGTTCATGGCCGGGGCAGGCCGTGAGAACAACAAGGAGCTGCGCATGAAACGTCGTGACATTCTCGCTGCCGCCGGTGTCGGTCTGGCAGCCACCGCGCTGGCCGGCTGCCAGCAGGAAAGCGCCCCGGCGGGCGCTGCGGCACCGGTACAGACCTTCACCTGGAAGATGGTCACCTCCTGGCCGAAGAACTTCCCCGGCGTCGGTGTCGGTGCCGAGCGCTTCGCCCGTCTGGTCAACGAGATGAGTGCAGGTCGCCTGCAGGTGAAGATCTACGCTGCCAACGAGCTGGTGCCGGCGCTGGAAGTGTTCGATGCGGTATCGCGCGGTACCGCCGAAATGGGCCACAGCGCGCCCTACTACTGGAAGGGCAAGGTGCCGGCCGCGCAGTTCTTCTGCGCGCTGCCGTTCGGCCCCAATGCCCAGGAGATGAACGCCTGGCTGCACTACGGTGGCGGCCTATCGCTCTGGGAGGAGGTCTACAAGCCGTTTGGTGTGGTGCCCTTCGCCTGTGGCGCCACCGGCGTGCAGACGGCCGGCTGGTTCAACAAGGAAATCAACAGCGTCGATGACTTCAAGGGCCTGAAGATGCGCACCCCGGGTCTGGGTGGCGAGGTGCTGACCCGCATGGGCGGCACCGTGGTCAACCTGCCGGCCGGGGAGATCTTCACCGCCCTGCAGACCGGCGCCATCGACGCCACCGAGTGGATCGGCCCGTACAACGACCTGGCCCTCGGCCTGCACAAGGCGGCCAAATACTACTACACCCCGGGCTGGCAGGAGCCTAACGTGACCTTCGAGCTGACCGTCAACGAAGCCGCCTGGAACAGCCTGCCGGCTGACCTCAAGGCGATCGTGCGGGCGGCGGCGCGTGATGTGAACGGCGATGTACTGGACGACTACAACGCCCGCAACATGGAGGCGATGGAGAAGATCCGCGCCGAGGGCGTCGAGGTGCGGCGTCTGCCGGAGCCGGTGCTTGAGCGCCTGCGCGAGGTGGCCGGCGAGGCGGTCGAGGCGGCGGCAGCGGCTGATCCGGTGGCGGGCAAGGTGTGGGCCGCGCAGAAGGCCTATCTCAAGCGCCTGCGCGACTATGCCGAGGACAACGAGAAGCTGATCTACAACATCCGCGGCTGATCTTTTGCGCGCACCTGAAACGACTACGCCAGCCTTGCGGCTGGCGTAGTCGTTTCAGGGCTGCAGAACGCCGCGCCTGGCCTGCCCTCAGGGCAGCAGCTCGACCCGGTCCACGTCGATGCTGCGACCGGTCAGGTCGCGGTCGACCTCGCCGTAGAGGCGCACACGGCTGTTCTGGTCGATCGGCTGGGCGGGCAGATCTTCGTCGTCGATTTCGACCTCGATGCTGCCGCTCTGGTCGGCAAATTCGTAGTGCTCATCGCGCAGCTGGCGCAGCAGGCGGCCTTCCAGCACGACCGGCATCTCGTCGGCAGCCTCAAGGGCGGCGCTCACCTGGGTGATCTGGGCGATGGCGCCGGGGCCGGTGTAGCCGCCGGCAGTGCCATTCTGCGCGGCGCCCGGGCCGTTGTAGCCGGCGGCCAGAACGGTGGTGGAGAACAGCGGGGCGATCAGCAGGGCCAGCAGGGTACGGTTTTTCATGGTCGGGTACCTGTATCGGGTGGGTGTGAATACAGGCTAGGCGCTCTCGCTGAAACCGGGCTTAATCGCGCAGGCCCTGCCGCGGCGGCAGGGGTCTGGTGCGGCCGCTGCCATCGATGGCGACGAACACGAACACCGCCTCGGTGACCTTGCGCTGCTCGCGCGAGAGCGGGTCATCGCTCCACACCTCGATCAGCAGGCGCAGCGAACTGCGGCCCCGATCGAGCACCTGGGTATGGAAGGACAGCTGCGAGCCGACCGCCACCGGGATCATGAAGGTCATGCGGTCGATGGCCACGGTCGCTACCCGGCCCGCCGCCAGACGGCTGGCGGTGGCGGTACCGGCCTGGTCCATCTGCTCGACCAGCCAGCCGCCGTAGATGTCGCCAAAGCCGTTGGTGTCGCGGGGCAGGGCGGTGACCTGGCGGGCCAGCTCGCCTTGCGGGAGGGGGTGATCCTGTTCGAAATCGCTCATGGATGCGGCTCGGAGGGGCTGCAGGCGGCGCAGCGGATCGCTGCAGTATACCCAGCCACGCCGTGGGGCGCGGGCCGTCATGCAACTGTCACACTGTCTTCATAGAGTAGTCATGCGGCCTGCCGATACTGGCCCCCGAATCAAAACCTCCCCTCTTCAGGAGCAAGGCATGAAACTCAAGCATCTGATGGCCGCCATGGGCGTCGTCGCGGCCGGCGTGGCCACCAGCAGCGCGGTCGCTGCCGTTGATCCGGCCCTGCCGGCCTACCAGAAGACCACCGGTGTCTCCGGTACGCTGTCCAGCATCGGCTCCGACTCGCTGGCCAACCTGATGACCCTGTGGGCCGAGACCTATAAAAAGGCCTATCCGAACGTCAACATTCAGATCCAGGCCGCCGGCTCCTCCACCGCGCCGCCGGCACTCTCCGAAGGCACCGCCAACCTCGGCCCGATGAGCCGTCCGATGAAGGACAGCGAGCTGCAGGCCTTCGAGGAGAAGTACGGCTACAAGCCCACCGCGGTGCCGGTGGCGATCGATGCCCTGGCGGTGTTCGTGCACAAGGACAACCCGATCAAGTCGCTGTCGATCGAGCAGGTCGATGCGATCTTCTCCAGCACCCGCCTGTGCGGTGGCGAGAAGGACATCAAGACCTGGGGCGAGCTGGGTCTGACCGGCGAGTGGGCGGCCAAGCCGATCCAGCTGTTTGGCCGCAACTCGGTGTCCGGCACCTACGGCTACTTCAAGGAAGAAGCGCTGTGCAAGGGTGACTTCAAGGCCAACGTCAACGAGCAGCCGGGTTCGGCCTCGGTGGTGCAGTCGATCTCCAGCACCCTGAATGCCATCGGCTACTCGGGCATCGGCTACAAGACCTCCAGCGTGCGCGCCGTGCCGCTGTCCAAGAAGGGCGGTGAAGCCTTCGAGGCCAGCGAAGAAAACGCCCTGGCCGGCAAGTTCCCGCTGGCCCGCTACTTCTACGTCTACGTGAACAAGGCGCCGAACAAGCCGCTGGCGCCGCTGGAAGCCGAGTTCATCAAGCTGATGCTCTCCAAGGACGGTCAGGAAGTGGTGATGAAGGACGGCTACATCCCCATGCCGGCCAAGACCGCCGAGAAGGTGCTCAAGGATCTGGGCCTGTAAGGCTCGCTCTGGCAAGGATGCCACGGGCCTGCGGCCCACCCTCTGCGCAAGGCCCGCTCCGGCTGTCGGGGCGGGTTTTGCCGCGTCCGAAAGTTGTCATCTTTGTGTCACACGACCCCGCTAGGGTGAGCGTATGAATGACCTGGCCACGCACATCATGACCTCATCGACCTCTCCACAGCCCCTGGATTTCAACACCCCCTCCCTGCAGCGCAAGCGCCGCCTGCGTGCGCTGCGCGACCGGATGGCCAACTGGTACGTGTCGATCGGTGGTCTGGCGGTGCTGGGGGCCATCACTCTGATCTTCTTCTACCTCGCCTACGTGGTGATGCCACTGTTTGGCGGCGCAAGCCTTGAGGCCCGCAGCGCTCAGCAGCCTGCGTGGCTGGCCGAGCAGAGCGCGCCGCTGCTGCTGGCCATCGAGGAGCAGAACCAGGTGGCGATGCGCCTGGATACCCAGGGCGGGGTACAGTTCTTCGCCCTCAAGAGCGGCGAGGCGCTGTCGCGCGTGCAGCTGGCCCTGCCCGAGGGGGTGAGCATCATCTCCCGCGCCGAGGATCAGCCGGGCAGCCGGCGACTGGCACTGGGCCTCTCCGATGGCCGCCTGCTGGTCATCCAGCACAACTACCAGGTCAGTTACCCGGACAACGTCAAGACCATCACCCCGGAAATCCTCTACCCGTTCGGCGAGACGCCGATCCGCCTCGACCCGCAGGGCCGTGCGCTGGACAAGGTGGCAATGAACCTCAACGGCTCGACCCTGCTGCTGGCCGCCTCCACCGGCAGCGAGGTGCATCTGCTGAGCCTTGAGCGCAGCGAGAACCTGTTCACCGGCGAGGTGAGCCTCGACGAGCAGCGCATTGAGCTGCCGCAGATTGCCGACCCGATCAGGGCGCTGGCCATCGACCCGCGCCACCTGTGGCTGTATGTGTTCAACGGCCGGGCCACTGCCGATGTCTTTGACCTGCGCAACAAGAGCCTCAACGGCCGCTACAGCCTGGCCCGCGATGCCGACACCACCATCACCAAGGCCAGTCCGCTGCTGGGTGGCCTGTCGCTGCTGATCGGTGACTCCAAGGGCGGTCTGGCCCAGTGGTTCATGGTCCGCGATGCCGACGGCAAGGCCAGCCTGACCCGGATCCGCGACTTCCAGCTGGGCAACAGTGCCATCGTGCAGATCCTCCCCGAGGAGCGGCGCAAGGGCTTTATGGCGCTGGATGCCGACGGCAAGCTGGGCATCTTCCACAGTACCGCCCATCGCACCTTGCTGGTCGAGCAGGTGGCCGAGGGCACGGCGGTTGCCGCCCTGTCGCCGCGGGCTACCCGCGTGCTGATCGAGCAGGATGGCCGCCTGCAGCGTCTGGTGATCGACAACCCGCACCCGGAAGTGTCCTGGAGCGCGCTGTGGGGCAAGGTCTGGTATGAAAGCTATGCCGAGCCCGATTACGTCTGGCAGTCCACCTCGGCCAATACTGACTTCGAGCCCAAGCTGAGTCTTGCGCCGCTGGCCTTCGGTACCCTCAAGGCCGCCTTCTACGCCATGCTGATGGCCGCTCCGCTGGCGATCTGCGCGGCGATCTACACCGCCTACTTCATGGCCCCGGCGCTGCGCCGCAAGGTCAAGCCGGTGATCGAGCTGATGGAGGCCCTGCCGACGGTGATCCTTGGCTTCTTCGCCGGCCTGTTCCTCGCCCCCTATCTGGAAGGGCACCTGCCGGGGATCTTCAGCCTGCTGCTGCTCACCCCGGTGGGCATCGTGCTGGCCGCCTGGGGCTGGAGCCGCCTGCCGGAGCACATCCGTCTGCGCGTGCCGGATGGCTGGGAAGCGGCCCTGCTGATCCCGGTGATCATCGCCGTCGGCGCCTTCTCGCTGAGCATCAGCGGTCATCTGGAAAACGCCTTCTTTGGCGGCGACATGCGCCTGTGGCTGACCAATGACCTGGGCATCCCCTTCGATCAGCGCAACGCCCTGGTGGTGGGTCTGGCGATGGGCTTTGCGGTGATTCCGGGCATCTACTCGATCGCTGAGGATGCGGTGTTCAGCGTGCCCAAGAGCCTGACCTACGGCTCGCTGGCACTCGGCGCCACGCCCTGGCAGACCCTGACCCGTGTGGTGATCCTCACCGCAAGCCCGGGGATCTTTTCGGCGCTGATGATCGGCCTTGGCCGTGCAGTGGGCGAGACGATGATCGTGCTGATGGCCACCGGCAACACGCCGATCATGGAAATGAACCTCTTTGAGGGGCTGCGTACTCTGGCCGCCAACGTGGCGGTGGAGATGCCCGAATCCGAGGTCGGTGGTACCCATTACCGCGTGCTGTTCCTTGCCGCCATGGTGCTGCTGCTGTTCACCTTCGTGATGAACACCGCCGCGGAGCTGATCCGCACCCGTCTGCGCAAGAAATACGCATCGCTCTGAGGCCTTCAAAGGTAGATGTCCGTGAAACAGCAATCCCTGAAAACCTGGTTCAAGAGCGGTACGCCCTGGGTCTGGCTGAATGCCGGCGCGGTGGCCATCGCGGTGATCATGACCCTGGGCCTTCTGGCGGTGATCGCCACCCGTGGCCTTGGCCACTTCTGGCCGGCGGATGTGATCGAGGCCGAATACCGCATCCCCGGTCAGGCCGCACGGCTGATGGCCGGTGAGGTGGTGCAGCGCGAGGAAGTGCCCCGTGCGCGCCTGGCGGCCAGCGGCCTGCCGGTGGCCGCCGAGGGCGGCGAGTTCATGACCCGCCAGCTGCTCAAGGTCGGCAACCGCGAGGTGTTCGGTGCCGACTTCACCTGGGTGGTCGGCGAGTGGCTGCAGGAGGCGCGCACCCCGGCCGAGCTGCTGGTGCTGGAGCGCCGCGAGTGGGGCAACTTCTACGGCTACCTGCTGGGCGTCAGCGAAGCGGGCCAGCCGGTGGCCGAAGGCGCGGCGGCGCTGGCCGAGCTGCAGCGGCGTCTGGCGCGCAGCGAAGGCCTGCACCTCGAGCTGGTGCGTCTTGAGAAGGTGGACATCGGGCGCATCAACCATGGCCTTGAGCGCCTGCGTCTGAAGACCCGCCAGCTGGAACTGGCCGGCCGTCTGGATGCTACCGCCCAGGCCGATCTGGACGCCGAGCGCGCCCAGTGGGAGGCCGAATACCAGGCGCTGGAAGCGCGGCTGATCGCCCTGCAGCAGCAGCTGGCCCGCGACAGCATCCGCGTGCGCACCGCCGATGGCCGCGAGCAGGAGATCACCCTGGACAAGGTGGTGCGCGCCTATCAGCCCAACGCCATGGGCCTGTTCGCCAAGCTCGGCTTCTATGCTGCCAAGCTCTGGGAATTCGTCAGTGACGAGCCGCGCGAGGCCAACACCGAAGGCGGCGTGTTCCCGGCGATCTTCGGTACCGTACTGATGACCTTGATCATGGCGGTGATCGTCACGCCGTTCGGGGTGCTGGCGGCGGTCTATCTGCGCGAATACGCCCGCCAGGGGGCGCTGACCCGGGTGATCCGCATTGCGGTGAACAACCTGGCCGGTGTGCCGTCGATCGTCTACGGGGTGTTTGGCCTGGGCTTCTTCGTCTATGTGCTGGGCGGCTCGATCGATCAGCTGTTCTTCCCCGAGGCGGCCCCGGCGCCGACCTTTGGTACCCCGGGCCTGCTCTGGGCCTCGCTGACCCTGGCGATCCTCACCCTGCCGGTGGTGATCGTCTCCACCGAGGAAGGCCTGGCGCGCATTCCGCGTGCGCTGCGCGAAGGCTCGCTGGCGCTGGGTGCCACCAAGGCCGAGACGCTGTGGAAGGTGGTGCTGCCGATGGCCAGTCCGGCGATGATGACCGGCCTGATCCTCGCCGTGGCGCGTGCCGCCGGCGAGGTGGCGCCCCTGATGCTGGTCGGCGTGGTCAAGCTGGCGCCGACCCTGCCGCTGAACGGCAACTACCCCTACCTGCACCTTGATCAGAAGATCATGCACCTGGGCTTCCACATCTACGACGTCGGCTTCCAGAGCCCCAACGTCGAGGCCGCTCGCCCGCTGGTATACGCCACCGCGCTGCTGCTGGTGCTGGTCATCGCCCTGCTGAACTTCAGCGCGGTGTACATCCGCAATCACCTGCGCGAGAAGTACAAGGCGCTGGAACACTAAGCCACGCTGCGCGGCGCCCGGCGCCGCGGGCCTGCCCGCATAACGGAGTGAGTCATGCAACAATCAACCCATGGCGTCGATCTCGATGCCCTCGGCCGCAAGCGTCAGGTGCTGGATCTGGCCCGCGAGCCGGTCGCCCTCGAGGTGGACAACCTCGACCTGTTCTACGGTGAGAAGCAGGCGCTGTTTGGTGTCAACATGCGCATCCCCAAGAACCGTGTGACCGCCTTCATCGGCCCTTCGGGCTGCGGCAAGTCGACCTTGCTGCGCACCATGAACCGCATGAATGACCTGGTCGATGGCTGCCGCGTGCAGGGCGAAATCCGCCTGGATGGCCAGAACATCTACAGAAAGGGCGAGGATGTCGCCGAGCTGCGCCGCCGGGTCGGCATGGTGTTCCAGAAGCCCAACCCGTTCCCCAAGAGCATCTACGAGAACGTGGTCTATGGCCTGCGCATCCAGGGCATCAACCAGAAGCGCCTGCTGGACGAAACCGTCGAGTGGGCGCTGAAGAGCGCGGCGCTGTGGGACGAGGTGAAGGATCGCCTGCACGACTCGGCGCTGGGTCTCTCCGGCGGCCAGCAGCAGCGCCTGATCATCGCCCGTACCGTGGCGGTGCGCCCGGAAGTGCTGCTGCTGGACGAGCCCTGCTCGGCGCTCGACCCGATCTCGACCCTCAAGGTCGAGGAGCTGATCAACGAGCTCAAGGGCCAGTACACCATCGTCATCGTCACCCACAACATGCAGCAGGCGGCGCGGGTGTCCGACTACACCGCCTTCATGTACATGGGCAAGCTGGTGGAGTACGGCGACACCGACACTCTGTTCACCAACCCGGCCAAGAAGCAGACCGAGGATTACATCACCGGTCGCTACGGCTGAGGTCGGCCGCCGGCCATCGAGCCGCCCGGGCCTGCCTGGTCCGGTGCCTTGGGTCCGGGCGCAGCGCCGGGCCTTCCGTCAAGACGGCTGCCGGGCGTCCGTGCCCGGCCAGCTCCCTGTATCTGGCCTCACCGAGGGTTTGCACATGATCAATAAGGACAGCCTTACCCACCACATTTCCGCGCAGTTCAACGCCGAACTCGAAGACATCCGCAGCCATCTGCTGGCCATGGGCGGGCTGGTCGAGAAGCAGGTCAGTGATGCGCTCAGCGCGCTGGTCGAGGCCGACTCGGGGCTGGCCCAGCAGGTACGCGAGGTGGACGAGCAGATCAACCAGATGGAGCGCGATATCGACGAGGAATGCGTGCGCATCCTCGCCCGCCGCCAGCCGGCCGCCTCCGACCTGCGCCTGATCATCAGCATCAGCAAGGCGGTGATCGACCTTGAGCGGATCGGGGATGAGTCGACCAAGATCGCCAAGCGTGCCATTGAACTGTGCGAGAGCGGCGAGGCGCCGCGCGGTTATGTGGAGATCCGCCACATCGGCGAGCAGGTGCGCAAGATGGTCCAGGAGGCGCTGGACGCCTTTGCCCGTTTCGATGCTGAGCTGGCGCTGTCGGTGGCGCAGTACGACAAGAATGTCGACCGCGAGTACAAGAGCGCCCTGCGCGAGCTGGTCACCTACATGATGGAAGATCCGCGCTCGATTTCCCGGGTGCTCAGCGTGATCTGGGCACTGCGCTCGCTGGAGCGGATCGGCGATCACGCCCGCAACCTGGCGGAGCTGGTGATCTATCTGGTGCGCGGCACCGATGTCCGCCATATGGGGCTTGAGCGCATGCAGCAGGAAGTACACGGCGGGCGCGAGTAACGTCCGGCTACCCGGCGGTGCTGGCGCCGCCATCCTCTTGATCATCCAGCTGCGGCAGGGTGCTGTGATGCTGCAGCACCAGCTGCGGCGGTACGGCCTGATAGCGCGCCAGCCGGTAGTGCCGCCAGGTATTCAGGCAGAGGGCCAGTCCCAGCGCCAGCAAGGCGCTGATCGCTCCAGGCTCAAGGCCGCTCTGGCGTGCCAGTAGCGCTGGCGCCGAGCGATCGCGCGAGCGGCGCAGGTTGACGGTCAGGTTGCGCAGGGCGCGCACCTCCACAGGGTGCAGCTGGCCGACGACGGCAACCGCCTGCAGCTGTTCGGCCAGTGGCCCGGCGATGACCAGCAGCGGCGCCTGACGGGCCAGCGCCTGGCGCAGCTCGCCCGGGGTGAGAATGTTCATCGGCAACCTCCTGGCGGCCTGCGGCAGAGGCCGTTCAGGGCTGCTCCGGCGGCGGCTCGAGCAGCAGCAGGAGCAGCTCGCCAAGCAGCGGGTCATCGGCACTCAGATGGTCATCCAGCGCCAGACACAGGCGATCGAACAGCTCGCGAGGGATGGTGATGCTCTGGCGCGCACTGCGGCGCGCGTGGGGCGAGGGGGCGTCGCAGGTGGGCTGCGCGGTGTGGTGGGTGGGGTGATCGGTGGGTGTGTTCATTGCCTGCATCCTGTGCCAGCACCTGTCATGCCCCCGGCAGCGAGTGCTTCCGGGCAGTCAATCTGGCTATACACAGCTTATGCAGGCGCACGGTCTGTTGCGCTCTCGAAGGCTCACAGGATCTGAGAGATTTTCCCGGAGCCGTTCAGGGTGCGCCGCGCGGCAGGGTCAGGCGCATGCGGGTTCCCCGGGGCTGGTTGTCCAGTGCCTGTACATCGCCGTCATGGGCGCGGGCAATCAGGCGCACGATATAGAGCCCAAGACCGCGGCCCAGCTCGTCGCTGCCGCTGCGAAAGCGCTCGAAGACCCCGGCCTTGTCGGCATCCGCAATCCCGCAGCCCTGATCGTCCACCTCCAGCACCAGCTGCTGTGTGCCGACCCGCAGGCTGACGTTCACCAGGCTGTCGGGCGGTGAGTGGGCGAAGGCGTTGTCGATCAGGTTGTGCAGGGCGATGCGCAAAAGGCCGGCGTCGCCATGCCAGGGCAGCGGTGCGCCCGGCAGGCATCGCTGCAGGCGCTCGCTTCTGGGGTGGTCGTCGACCGCCCGGGCGAGCAGCTTGATCAGATCAAAGGTGGCCTTGTGGGGTTGCAGGGCCTGGTGGCGCAGGCGTTCATGGCTGATCAGGCTGCTGGCCACATCGCTCAGCCGCTCGCCGGTACGGCGGATATTGTCGAGGCGGCGCTGCACCTCGGCCGGCAGTTCGCCGGTCAGCAGGCGCAGGGAGTCGAGGGAGGCCTTGATCATCGCCGCCGGGGTACGAAACTCGTGGCAGGCGACCATCAGCAGCTGGCTCTGCGCCGCCTCGGCCCGGCGCAGTTCGCTGATCGCCTGCTGCAGGTGGTCGGTGCGCTCCGCCACCATCTGCTCGAGCTGCTGGTTGTTGCGGGTCAGGGCTGCGAGGGCGGCGCTGCGGGTCTGCTCGCTGGCCTGCAGGCGTGTACGCAGGCTCAGCAGCAGGGCCACCTGCAGCATCAGCAGGTGGATGAAGCCGGCCGCCTGCCAGAACCAGAACAGGGTCTCGCTGTAGCTGATCCAGCCGAGCGCGGCGATCAGGTAGAGCAGGGTGGAGAGCAGGTGCAGCAGCAGGATCGGCCCGTGCAGCAGGGCCTCGCGCTGGCGCTGCAGGATCTGCAGGAAGATGCCGGCAATCATCAGCAGAAACAGTGGCACGCTGACCACCAGCACCATCGACAGCACGCTGGGCAGGCCCAGCAGCAGGGCCGGCAGGGTGGTGCCCAGGCACAGGCAGGCCCAGAGCACCTGCAGGCGATACAGGCGTGGCAGGTACTGGCGGCTGCGCAGCAGGCGAGTGAAGAACAGGCAGCCGACCCCGATGGTCAGGATGGTGGACAGGCTGGTCAGGTGGTTGAGCAGGGGCGGATTTTCCGGGGCCAGCAGATGGGTCAGCAGTCCGCCGTTGATGGCCCAGACCAGCGAGAGCGCCGCGACATAGGCCAGCCAGAGCAGTGCCAGCGGTTCGCGCAGCAGGATGAAGGCGGCCAGCGCGCCGAGCATCATCAGCAGATTGATCGCCAGCACCGCGCCCAGCAGCAGGCCATCGCCGGTGGCATGCAGCGGGTAGAGCGCCGGGTGATGCAGCTTGACGATCGCCGCCTGGATGCTCTGGGTCTGCAGGTGCAGCAGCACCGTGGTGCGCGGCGTCTCGTACAGATCGAGGGTGAAGGCCGGGCGCAGCGCCGGCAGCATCCAGCGTGCCGAGGCTACCTGGTCACCGGCCAGGCCGAGCAGTTGCAGCCGGCCGTTGCCATCGGTCTGGTAGGCGATCACCCGGTCGAGCACCGCCGGCGCGATATCCAGCACCAGCTGCTCGAGGTGCAGCGCGCTGGCGTCCAGCTCGAAGGCCAGCCACACATTGTCCGCGCGATAGCCACGGCCCAGATGGCCCGGCAAGGCCATGAACTTGTCCGCACGAAACGCCCGCAGGGCCTCCTGTGGGCCGGCGGGCGCCTGCCCGGGCAGACTGGCATGCAGCTGTCCGTACAGGTTCAGATGGCTGAAATCGGCCGGCAGGCTGATGACCCGTTCGCTGCCACTGACCAGCAGCGGCCAGAGCAGCAGCAGGGCCAGCACCGGCCGGGCGAGGCGCTGCAGCACGGTACAGGTGCGACGAATGCACACACTGGAGATGGCGTGATGGCAGCAGCAACAGGTCGCAGGCAAGATGCACACCCCCATGATGAGCTTTGGCAGGAGAACCCCCATGCACGCCCCCGCCGCTGGTTACACCGTGGTACTTGTCGAGGACGAACCGATCCTGCGCGAGGAGCTGAGTTTTCAGCTCGAGCACCTGGGATTCCAGGTGCTGGCGGTCGACTCGGCGGCCGGACTGTACCGGGTGCTGGCCGTCACCAGTCCGGTGGTGGTGGTGCTGGACATTGGTCTTGAGGGCGAGGACGGGCTGCAGGTCTGCAGTTACCTGCGCGCCCATGATAGTCGCATGGGCATCGTATTTGTCACGGCCCGTGCCGGTCGCGAGGATCGTCTGGCAGGGCTGGCGCTGGGCGCCGATGCCTATCTGGTCAAGCCGATCGATATCGACGAGCTGGCACTGATCCTGCGCCGGCTGATGGCCCGCGAGCCACTCGCGCAGGCCGTGCCCTTCCAGGCGCCTGAGCCGGCCAGCGCCTGGCAGCTGGTCGGCAACGGCCTGTGCCTGCAGGCACCGAACGGGCAGACCCTGCTGCTGACCTCCAGCGAGCAGTGCCTGCTGCAGACCCTGATGGCGCGCCGCGGCGAGGCCTGCAGCCATGCGGAGCTCGGCAGTGCCCTGTGCTGGCAGAACGAGGAATTCGACAAGCATCGCCTGGAGGTGATCATCAGCCGTCTGCGAGCCAAGATCGAGCGCCAGTGCGGCCAGCGCCTGCCGCTGCAGACCGAGCGCAACTTCGGTTACCGCCTGCTGCGCTGAGGCCGCTGTCCTCAGTCGTCCGCATCCCTCGGAGTGTGGCTGATCTGGGCCTTGGGGAAGTGGCAGGTGAAGGTGCTGCCCTGGCCCGGGGTACTGGTGATGCCCAGGGTGGCGCGGTGATGGATCAGCACATGCTTGACGATCGCCAGCCCAAGACCGGTACCGCCGGTGTTGGCGGCGCGGCTGGCATCGACCCGGTAGAAGCGCTCGGTCAGGCGCGGCAGGTGCTTGGCCTCGATGCCGGGGCCGTTATCGCTGACTGCCAGATGCGCGCCCTGGGCATCCTGCCACCAGCGAATGCGGATCTGCCCGCCGGCCGGGGTGTACTTCACGGCGTTGAACACCAGGTTGGAGAAGGCGCTGCGCAGCTCCAGCTCGCTGCCCTTGAGGCAAAGCTCCGCCTCGCTGTCGAGCTCGATACTGTGCTGGCCCATCGACAGCGCCAGTGCATCGCTGCGGATCGACTGCAGCAGTTCCCCGATGGCGACATGCCGGTTGTCGGCCGGGTATTCGCGGGCCTCAAGGCTTGCCAGCATCAGCAGGTCGCTGAGTAGGTTCTGCATGCGCAGGCCCTGCTGCTGCATCTGCTGCAGTGGCCGGCGCCAGCGCGGCTCAAGGTTGTCGGCGTGATCGAGCAGGGTTTCCAGGTAGCCGCTCAGCACCGTCAGCGGGGTGCGCAGTTCGTGGGAGACGTTGGCGACGAAGTCCTTGCGCATCTGCTCAAGCTGATGCACGCGGGTCACATCGCGCACCAGCATCAGGTGCTGGCCGTTGCCGTAGAGGGTGACCTGAAACTGCAGGCGGATCCGCTCGTTGACCGGCGAGACCAGCTCCAGCGGCTCGGCGTAATGGTTCTGCGCGAAGTACTCGTGAAAGCGCGGATGACGCACCAGGTTGGTGATCGGCTGGCCGCCATCCTGCGGATTCTTCAGGCCGAGCAGGGTCTGTGCGGCGCGATTCCACCACTCCAGATTGCCCTGGGCATCGAGCATGATTACCGCATCCTGCAGGGCGGCGGTGGATTCCTGCACCCGGTCGATCACGGCCTGCAGGCGCCCGCGGGCCTGCTGATTGCGGCGCTGCAGGTGATAGATGGCATCGAACACCTCGCCCCACAGGCCGCTGCTCTCCGGCGGCAGCTCGTCGGGGCCGGCGTGCTTGACCCACAGGTACAGGCGCACCAGCTGGCGCAGGTTCCAGTACAGGTAGAGGCCAAGGCCTGCGACCAGGCTCCAAGCATATTCGCCACTGATCAGTCCGAGCAGCAGGCTCAGGGCCAGAACCGTCAGCAGGCGGCGAAGCAGAAGGGTGCGCCAGTCCAGATTCACCGTATGATCCTTGTGCAGTGAGCCGGCCTGCCGGCGGTGCCGACAGCCGCTGATTCAGCTCTTGGTGGAGAAACGATAGCCGGTGCCGCGCACGGTCTGCACCAGGTGCTCGTAACGCTCGCCCAGCGCCTTGCGCAAGCGGCGGATGTGCACATCGACGGTGCGCTCCTCGACGTAGACATTGCCGCCCCATACCTGGTCCAGCAGCTGGCTGCGCGTGTAGGCGCGCTCCTGATGGGTCATGAAGAACTGCAGCAGGCGGTATTCGGTCGGGCCCATCTCGGCCGGCGTGCCATCGAGGGTGACGCGATGGCCGAGGGGGTCGAGCACCAGACCGCCGACCTCGATCGGCGTCTCGCCATCGTTGACGCCGGCGCGGCGCAGCACCGCCTTGAGGCGCGCCACCAGCTCGCGGGGCGAGAACGGCTTGGTGATGTAGTCATCGGCGCCGACCTCAAGGCCCTGGATCTTGTTGTCTTCCTCACCCTTGGCGGTGAGCATGATGATCGGCGTGTCGGCGGTCAGCTCGTCGCGCTTGAGGCGCCGCGCCAGCTCGATACCGCTGGTGCCGGGGAGCATCCAGTCGAGCAGGATCAGGTCGGGCTGGCGATCGACGATCAGCGCATGGGCCTGGGTCGTATTCTCCGCTTCCAGGCATTCGTAGCCGGCCATTTCCAGGGCGACGGCGATCATCTCGCGGATCGGAGCTTCATCATCGACGATGAGGATGGACTTGCCTGCCATGGGGGAATCTCGCTGCTTTTATCAATATGCCGGGCATTACATAACCAAATTGTTGCAGCGGTGTGACAGGTTGGTGCCATCCGGCACCGGCGCGCCTCAGCGCGCCAGCTGATCGAGCAGCACGCCGGCAAAGATCGCCAGCCCCGCCCAGTGGTTGTGCAGGAAGGCCTGCAGGCAGACCAGGCGCTCGCGGCTGCGGGTGCTCTGGTACTGCCACAGGTAGCAGCCGGCTGCAGCGCCCAGGCCAATCTCGAACAGCAGCCCAAGGCCGAAGGCCGCCCCGGCCAGGGCCAGGCACACCAGCTGCAGGCTCTGCAGGGTCAGGATGATCTGCCGGTCAAAGCGTCCGAACAGGATGGCGGTGGACTTGACGCCGATCTTCAGGTCGTCGTCGCGGTCGGTCATCGCATAGTAGGTGTCGTAGGCGATGGTCCACAGCAGATTGGCGGCATACAGCAGCCAGGCGGCGGCCGGCAGCTCGCCGCGGGTGGCGCTGAAGGCCATCAGGATGCCCCACGAATAGGCCGCTCCCAGAAACAGCTGGGGCAGGTGGGTGTAGCGCTTCATGAACGGATACAGCGCCGCCAGTGCGACAGCGCCCAGCGACAGCTGCAGGGTCAGCGGGTTGGTGAGCAGCACCAGCCCGAAGGCCGCGATCATCAGCAGGGCGAAGGTCAGCAGGGCCTCGCGCGGGCGGATGCGCCCGCTGGCCAACGGGCGCTGGCAGGTGCGCTTGACGTGGCCGTCGATGTGCCGGTCGGCATAGTCGTTGATGGCACAGCCCGCCGAGCGGGTGAGGATCACCCCGAGGGTGAAGACCACGATCAGCCCCAGCGGCGGCAGGCCTTCGGCGGCGATCCACAGGGCCGAGAGGGTCGGCCAGAGCAGCAGGTAGATGCCGATCGGCCGGTCGAGGCGGGTCAGTTCGATGAAGTCGCGGGCGCGCGGATGGGTGCGGGCCAGGGTGTCGAGCAGGGCGTGCAGCATCGGAGTCCTCACAAGGCAGACGGTGACGGGCGGGGCAGGCGGGGCGGTGACGATCAGCGCGGCGGGCGCTCCAGGGCCTCCAGCCAGGCCGGATCAAGGCGCGGCTGATCGATGTCCAGCCCCTGGGCCTGCATGGCCTCGCGGTGCTGGTCGATCTCGGCCACCAGGCTGCTCAGCTCGCTGCTGTTGCCATCGAGCTGGTGCATCTGGGTCAGCCCCAGATGGTAGAAGCGCAGCAGGCACATCGCTGCCGGGTTGCCCGCGGCAACCCCGGCGCGCACTGTGTGCATCCGGTTGGTGACCTGCATCAGGCTGCGCTTGAGCTGCCAGCCATACACCGCACAGGCCATCCACGGCTGCGACCACAGCTGCAGGCGCACCAGGGCGATGGTCAGCAGCAGTCCGCTCAGCACGCCGGCCAGATTCAGGTGGAAGTTGTCACCCCCGGGAGTGCCCAGCAGCAGCACCGCCAGCCCGGAGAGCAGCATGGCCAGCGCCAGGAACATCAGTATCACCCACAGGGCGCTGCGCCGGGTCTGCTGGCGGTAGTGTTCGGGATTCATCGGGCGGATTTCGAACATGGCAGGCGCTCTCGGTGGGTGGATGGGCAGGGCTTCAGCAGGCCTTGCAGGCAGTCCAGAAGTCCGGCAGGAAGACCTCGGCCACCAGAATACCCAGTGCCGCGCGACAGAACAGCGAGCGGCGCGCCCAGAGTGCCGGGTGCTGGCAGTCCTGTGGCAGCAGGGCCTGTGGGTAGCGGCACAGCGTCAGGGCCTGGCGGGTGAAGGCCGGGTCGCTGAACAGCAGGTGACCGAGGGCGCGCTGGCCCAGACTCTCCAGGGCGAAGCCGCTGTGCTGCAGGGCCTGGCGGGCCGCCACGCTGCGGGCAAACACCCAGCGTGTGCCGGCGCCAAGCAGGTACACCTCGCGCACCCAGCCCTCGCTGCCGGCCGGTACGCCCAGCGCCTGACATTCATCATCGCGCAGGATCGCCCAGCCCTCGTGCAGCGGCTCGACGGCAAAGCGCCCGCCACTGGCGGCGGTCAGCCGGCGGGTCAGGGAGCCGGGCTCAAGCAGCCAGTCGCGCGCGGGTGCGCACGGCGGCGGATCGAGACATTCGCAGGCTTGCCAGAGGGGAATGACGGACTCGGACACGGCAGATGCAGGGGTCATAGGGGGGGATGAGTCTAGCATGCCACCGGGCGCTGATCGGCCATTGATCACCGGACCAGGCTGGCGTGCGGTGGCGCCGGCATGCGATTCTTGCGTGGTTCCTGTCTGTGCGCCGGGCTGCCTGTGGGCGGCGCGCGGCCGGCAGGGTGCGGATCCGGCCGCCATTGACAGGGCATCCGGCCGGGCTGCGTGTGATCAACAACAAGAACAATGTATGAGGCAGTTATGCGTAAACCGGAACTCATCGCCGCTGTGGCGCAAAAGACCGATCTCAGCCGCGAGCAGGCCAGCCGTGTGCTTGAGGCGGTCTTCGGAGAAATCACCCAGGCGCTACATCGCCAGGACAGCGTCACCCTGGTGGGGTTTGGCACCTTCTTGCAGCGCCATCGCGGCGCGCGCATGGGCAAGAACCCACAGACCGGGGAGCCAGTGAAGATTCGCGCCAGCAATACTGTATCGTTCAAGCCGGGCAAGGCCCTGCGTGAGCGGATCGGCTGACGCTTGCATGGCCGCGCTCGCCGCGGCCAGCATTCCGGCAGCATATATCCCTCTGGCAGGGGGGCACAGAACGTGCAGACGAAAAAAAGCCCCGCGATGGCGGGGCTTTTTGCAAGGCAGATGCCTTAGCTGACCTGAACCTGATCAGCCTGCATGCCTTTCTGGCCTTTGGTGGCCACGAAGGAAACGGACTGACCTTCGCTCAGGCTCTTGAAGCCAGTGCTCTCGATCGAACGGTAGTGAACGAAGAGGTCTGCGCTGCCGTCGGTCGGAGTGATGAAGCCGAAGCCTTTTTCATCGTTGAACCATTTGACGGTACCGGTTTGACGTGCGGACATGATGTATCTCCAGGGGTAATTTGAGACTGCGGCACCGCAAGTATCGGGGCCGAGACTGAGACGCCAATTAGCGAAAACGAACCAAGGAGATGAATCAGTGAAGCATCAAACCGAGTATCGAAGAAGCAATCGCAAAGCAGTGACGCGCACTATACGCACATTCCCGGGAAAGCCCAGATTTATTTGCCTGAACGGTCATTTCAGCGCTGCAGTGCTGCCAGGGCAGCGAGCAGTACCCGTGGCTCGCGCTCGCCGTGGCAGTGCCGTGTTGGCGTGCACTGCCGCCCGCGCCGGCGCTTGGCTGGCGATCATTCGACCGGCACGGCCTGCGGTGGCAGCACAGTCAGTTTGTCGGCCATATTGTGCACAATCAGCGGTTTTCGGGCATGAATTACCAACAAGCGGGCCCCGCAGGGCTCATGCGATGGGTCTGAGCGCAGCCTGACCCGGGCTGAGGCATCGGTACCCGGCATGGTATGGTGGCAAGGCATTATGCCTAGCAAACATAAGGAGTATTAAGGATGCGTCTATCAAACGTGGCGATCGTGCTGGCCTCGCTGACCGCGCTGGCAGGTTGTTCCAGCACTCAACCGACTACGGCCGACCTGATGCGTGGGCACCTGGGCGAGCTGCAGACCCAGCTTGATCTCAAGCGCGAGCTGGCGGACGCATGGGAGAGCGGCGACAAGCTGATCGCCAAAGGCGAGAAGACCGTACGTGAGAATGAGCGCCGGGCCAAGCGCGCCGAGCGGGAGCTCAAGCGTGCCGAGCAGGAACTGCAGCAGGCCCGCCAGCAGATCGAGGAGGGCAATCGCCAGATTGCCGAAGGTCAGCGGATGATCAATGACAGCCGTCAGCGCTTCGAAGAGGCCTTCCCGGACCGGCCGCTGACTCCCTGAGCACACGCCCCGGCCAGCGCCGGCCGCTCACACCTGCCCGTACTGCTGCCCATGGCGCAGCCAGCGCTCAAGCAACGGTGCGACATGGCCGGGCCAGCGCTCGAGCAGCTGCCGGGCGGCGTCGCGGGCGGCGGGCAGCAGGTCGGCGTCACGCAGCAGGTCGGCGACCTTGAACTGCAAGAGGCCGGTCTGGCGGGTGCCGAGCATCTCGCCGGGGCCGCGCAGTTCCAGATCCCGCTCGGCGATGATGAAGCCGTCGCAGGTCTCGCGCATGATCGCCAGGCGCTCGCGGCCCATGTGCGACAGCGGCGCGTGGTAGAGCAGCACGCAGTGACTGACCGCACTGCCACGCCCGACCCGCCCGCGCAGCTGGTGCAGCTGGGAGAGGCCGAGGCGCTCGGGATTCTCGATGATCATCAGGCTGGCATTGGGCACATCCACCCCCACCTCGATCACCGTGGTGGCGACCAGGAGCTGCAGCTCGCCGGCCTTGAACTGCGCCATCACCGCGGCCTTCTCGGCCGGCTTCATGCGTCCGTGCACCAGGCCGACGCGCAGCTCGCCGAGCGCTGCGGATAGCTCCTCGAAGGTGCTTTGCGCCGCCTGGCAGGTCAGCTCCTCGGACTCCTCGATCAGCGTGCATACCCAGTAGGCCTGCCGGCCCTCGGCGCAGGCGGCGCGCACCCGCTCGACTACCTCCAGGCGCCGGCTGTCGGCGATCACCAGGGTGGTCACCGGGGTGCGTCCGGGCGGCAGTTCGTCGAGGATCGAGGTGTCGAGGTCGGCATAGGCGCTCATCGCCAGGGTGCGCGGGATGGGCGTGGCGGTCATGATCAGCTGGTGCGGGCAGAGGCGGCCATCGACGCCTTTCTGGCGCAATGCCAGGCGTTGCTGCACGCCGAAGCGGTGCTGCTCGTCGATGACCACCAGCGCCAGGTTGCGAAAGCGCACCTCGTCCTGGAACAGCGCATGAGTGCCGACCACCATCGGGCTGCCTGCGGCGATGCGCTCCAGTGCGCTGGCGCGTGCCTTGCCCTTGAGCTTGCCGGCTAGCCAGGCCACTTCGAGGCCCAGCGCCTCGAACCAGCGGCTGAAATTGAGAAAGTGCTGCTCGGCGAGGATCTCGGTAGGTGCCATCAGCGCCACCTGATAGCCGGCCTCGATG
>CAZFFB010000003.1:0-22748 GCA_964517735.1 uncultured Pseudomonas sp. | reverse complement strand
CAGCCTCAACGCGCTGGCCAACCACCAGTGGATCACCACCGAGGGGGTGTTCGGCATCGCCCTTGGCGTGTCGACCAGTTTTGTCTTTCTGTTCGTGCTGTTTGGCGCGCTGCTCGAGCGGGCCGGTGCCGGTCACTACTTCATCCAGCTGGCCTTCAGCCTGCTCGGCCACTACCGCGGTGGCCCGGCCAAGGCGGCAGTGGTCGCCTCGGGCATGACCGGACTGATCAGCGGCTCGTCGATCGCCAACACGGTAACCACCGGCACCTTCACCATCCCGATGATGAAGCGCAGCGGCTTCAGCGCCGAGAAGGCCGGGGCGGTGGAGGTGGCGGCCTCGGTCAATGGCCAGATTATGCCGCCGGTGATGGGGGCGGCAGCCTTCCTGATGGTCGAGTACGTCGGCCTGCCCTATGTGGAGATCATCAAGCACGCCTTCCTGCCGGCAGCGATCTCCTACATCGCCCTGCTCTACATCGTCCATCTCGAGGCCCTGAAGCTCGGCCTGCAGCCGCTGCCAGGCCCTGCGCCCAAGCCCTGGCTGCGCCGGCTGACCGGTCTGGCCTTCGGTGCGACACTGATCAGCGGCCTGTCGCTGGCGGTCTACTATGGCCTTGGCTGGCTCAAGCCGGCACTGGGCGAGTATGCCCTGCCCGGCATCGCCCTGCTGCTGGCAGTGACGTATCTGGCACTGCTCAAGGTCGCCGCCAGCCACCCGCCGCTGGCCGCCGATGATGCCAACGCCCTGCAGACCCTGCCCGAGACCCGCGCCGTACTGCTGTCTGGCCTGCATTTTCTGCTGCCGGTGGTGGTGCTGGTCTGGTGCCTGATGATCGAGCGCCTATCCCCTGGACTCTCAGCCTTCTGGGGTTCGATGATGCTGGTGGTCATCCTGCTCACCCAGCGCCCGCTGCTGGGCTGGCTGCGCGGTGACGGGGGCGCCACCCATGGCCGCTTCGGCGATGGCCTGAATGACCTGCGCGAGGGGCTGATTGCCGGTGCGCGCAACATGATCGGCATCGGCATCGCCACCGCGACCGCCGGGGTGATCGTCGGCGCCGTGTCCCAGACCGGGGTCGGCCTGGTGCTGGCAGATCTGGTCGAGCTGCTGTCGATGGGCAACCTGCTGCTGATGCTGCTGCTGACCGCGCTGTTCAGCCTGATCCTTGGCATGGGCCTGCCGACCACCGCCAACTACATCGTGGTCTCCAGCCTGCTGGCGCCGGTGATCGTCACCCTCGGCCAGCAGAACGGTCTGATCGTGCCGCTGATTGCCGTGCACCTATTCGTCTTCTACTTTGGCATCATGGCCGATGTCACCCCGCCGGTGGGGCTGGCCTCGTTCGCCGCCGCGGCGGTGTCCAAGGGCAGCCCGATCAAGACCGGGGTGGTGGCGTTCTACTACAGCCTGCGCACCGCGGCGCTGCCGTTCCTGTTCATCTTCAACACCGACCTGCTGCTGATCGACGTCAGCTTCGCCCAGGGTGTGCTGATCTTCGTCGTTGCCACCCTGGCGATGCTGATCTTCGCCGCCGCCACCCAGGGCTTCCTGCTGGTCAAGAGCCGCTGGTACGAGAGCCTGCTGCTGCTCTTGATCGCTTTCAGCCTGTTCCGCCCGGGCTTCTGGATGGACAGGCTGCACGACCCCTACCGCGAGGTGGCGCCGGCCGAACTGGCCCGCGTCCTGGGCGAGGTCGAGCCTGGCAGCAACCTGCGCCTGCGCATCCAGGGCGAGAATGCCCTGGGTGATCCACGGCAGTTCACCGTCTTGCTGCCGGTCCCCGAGGGCGAGGATGGCGAGCAGCGGCTGGCGCGGCTGGGCCTTGAGCTTGACCAGCAAGAGGGCCGCACACTGATCGATCAGGTCGGTTTTGCCAGCCCGGCGGCCGAACTGGGGCTTGAGTTCGACCAGCAGATCCTCGCCGTGCGTGCGCCTACCGATCGCTGGGCCAAGGAGCTGATCTGGCTGCCGGCCCTGGCCCTGTTCGCGCTGGTCTGGCAGCTGCAGCGCCGGCGCCGAGCACCGATCCGCACGAGCGCCTGAGCGGTGCCGGCCGATCCTTCAGCCTGTGACCCTGGGTCGCTGGAGGATCGGCACGGCGGCCGTTACCCTGCCGGGGTGCTCGACTCACCTGCAAGGAACCTGCAATGACCACTCGCACGATACCTGTCTGGGATCTGCCCACCCGTCTGTTCCACTGGCTACTGGCGCTGAGCGTCAGCGCCGCCCTGCTGACCGGCTGGCTGGGAGGCAACTGGATGGTCTGGCACGGCCGGCTGGGGGTGCTGATCGCCGGGCTGCTGGCCTTTCGCCTCGCCTGGGGCGTGCTGGGCTCCACCTACGCACGCTTCACCGGCCTGCTGCGCCTGCCGGTGACCTTGCCGGCCTACCTGCGCGGCCAGTGGCAGGGCGCCGGACACAATCCGCTGGGCTGGCTGTCGGTCGTGGCGATGCTTGGCGCCATCGGCTTCCAGGTCGGCAGCGGCCTGATCGCCAACGATGACATCGCCTTCACCGGCCCGCTGTACCGGCTGGTCAGCAGCAGCACCAGCAGCGAGCTGACCGGTCTGCACCGCCAGGGCATGTGGCTGGTGCTCGGTCTGATCGGCCTGCACCTGGCCGCCCTGCTGTTCTACCGCCTGCGCGGTGAGCGGCTGGTCGGGGCGATGCTGCATGGCCAACGCCATGATCTGCCCGAAGGCACACCCGCGGCCAGGGGCGGGCGCTGGCCGGCCCTGCTGCTGGCCCTGCTGATCACGGCAGCGGCCCTGTGGGGCGCCAGCGGTCGCTGGATTCCCGCACCGCCGCCTCCACCGCCGGCCAGCAGCATGGACTGGTAAGGCGACAGGTACAAACGACAAGGGCGATCCCAAAGGATCGCCCTTGTCGTTTCACGAGGCTCGGACCGACCGCCCGGCTCAGTCCATGCGGTACTTGTCGTGGCAGCCCTTGCAGCTCTGCCCGACCTGGCCGAAGGCCTTGGCGATTGCGTCCTTGTCGCCAGCGGCTGCCACCTGGGCCAGGTTATTGGCCGCCTGATTGAAGGCCACCGCGACCTCACGCACACCCGCCTGATCGGTGAAGAACTCCGGCTTGACGCGGGTCTTCTGGTTGCCGACCGACTGCTCGGTACCCGGACCGTAGAGCGCCCCCATGCCGGAATTGGCGATCGCGGCGATGGTGTTGGCCGCGGCCTCGACCTGCTTCTGGTCATACGCCACGCTGCCGTCGACGACCTGCGCCTTGATCTTGCCCATGTTCCAGGCCATGTAGCTGTAACCGGCCTTGCGGTACTTGATCTGGTCCTCGGCGCTGACCTGGGCCATCGCCACACCGGCCGCACTGGCCATCAGCAGGCCTGCAGTGCAGGCGATCAGTTTCTTCATCATCAGGTATTTCTCCTTCCTTGCGGTAAACGAGCAAACGGCCGGCAGAGGCTGGCCGCGCTCCAGACTAGCCGCTTGCCATTTCAGGTGCGACGACTTTCATACCAGCGATACAGCCCCATGCCCGCCAGCATGGCCAGCACGAAGGGTACGATGGCCATGTTACCGCTGCCCAGCACCACCACCGCAGGCCCCGGGCAGATCCCGGCAATCCCCCAGCCGACGCCAAACAGCAGACTGCCGATGATCAGCGCCCGATCCGGCGCGCGCTTGCTGGGCAGCTGCATCGGACAGCCGATCAGCGACTGCTGGCGCTTTTTGGCCAGGGTGAACGGCACGATGGCGGCAGCGATGCCGCCGCCCATCACGAAAGCCAGCGACGGGTCCCACGACCCGGCCAGATCGAGGAAGGCCAGCACCTTGGCCGGGTCGGCCATCCCGGCGAGCAGCAGACCGACGCCAAACAGCAGGCCGGCAACAAAGGAAGACAGGCGATTCATGGCATCAGGCTCCCAGCAGGTGACGTACGACGAACACGGTGGCAAAGCCGGTCGCCATGAAGGACAGGGTGGCCAGCAGCGAACGCAGCGACAGGCGCGACAGACCGCAGATGCCATGCCCGCTGGTGCAGCCGGCGCCCATCCGCGCCCCAAAGCCCACCAGCAGCCCGGCGAGGATCAGCCCCAGCGGGCCGACCTGCATCTCGACCGACGGCAGCTCGGCGAACAGCAGCCACAGCGCCGGCGCCAGCAGGATGCCAAGGATGAACAGCAGGCTGTCGAGCCGGCCGCCGGCACTGGGGTTGAGCAGGCTGCCCAGCAGGCCGCTGATTCCGGCGATCCGCCCGTTGAACAGGACGAACACACCGGTGGCCAGCCCGATCAGCAGGCCTCCGGCCAGCGCGCTCCAGGGGGTGAAGTTGGCCCAGTCGATGATCATGTGTCCTCCTTGGGACAGAACAGGTGGGAGAGGGTAGCGACGACCGCCAGCGCCTCGGGATCACTGATCCGATAGTGAATCTGCTTGCCGTCCCGACGGGTGCTGACCAGCGCCTCACGGCGCAGCACCGCCAGCTGCTGGGACAGGGTCGGCTGCAGGATGCCAAGGGCGGTCTGCAGCTCACCGACCGAGCGCTCGCCGCCGGCCAGCTGGCAGAGCAGCAGCAGACGATCCGGGTTGCCCAGCACCCTCAGCAACTGGGCAGCCCGCTCGGCCGAGGCCTGCAGACGCGGCAGATCGAGGGAAATCTCCGACATGGCACCTCCGGATAAGCAACCTGGACAATCTATCGATCAACAATCTATCAGTCAATAAACTATCAGTCATGCCGCCTGAAAGGCCTGTTGCAGAGCGGTTGGCAGCCCACTGCCCCAAGGTGGCGCGCCCATCACGGCCCGGCCGGCGGATGACCGGTTGCACAGCCGACCCGCCAACCTCTCCACCTCTGCCAGCGCCCTATGTAGAATCGGCCGGCTTTCCAAGCCTTTGGTCCTACAGGCTTGGCACTCACGAATCCCTAGACTGCGGGTCTTGTGTCCGCCCCCACGCCGTAAACAAAGGAACCGTTCATGTACTCTGATCGTATCCGTCTGCAGTCCCTGACCGACAAGATCACCACCGCCGAAGAAGCGGCCAAGCTGGTCAAGAACGGCAACACCGTTGGCATGAGCGGCTTCACCCGCGCCGGCGAAGCCAAGAAGCTGCCGATCGCCCTGTCCGAGCGCGCTCGCCAGGAAGAACTGAAGATCACCCTGATCACCGGCGCCAGCCTGGGCAACGACATGGACAAGCTGATGGCCGAATCCGGTCTGCTGGCCCGCCGCATGCCGTTCCAGTCCGACGCCGGCCTGCGCAAGGCGATCAACAGCGGCGAAGTGATGTTCATCGACCAGCACCTCTCCGACACCGCAGAGCAGCTGCGTGCCGGCAGCCTGCCGAAGGTCGACGTGGCGATCATCGAAGCCTGCGCCATCACCGAGAACGGCGGCATCGTGCCGACCACCTCCGTGGGCAACTCGGCCAGCTTCGCCGAAGCCGACGTGGTCATCGTCGAGCTGAACCTGGCCCACCCGGCCGCCCTGGAAGGCCTGCACGACATCTACCTGCCGGCCAAGCGCCCGGGCCGCGGCCCGATCCCGCTGATCAACGGCCAGGACCGTATCGGCACCCCGTACATTCCCTGCGACCCGGCGAAGATCGCCGCCATCGTCATCACCGACCAGGAAGACTCCTACTCCGCGGTGCTGCCGTCGGACGACGAGACCCAGGCCATCGCCGACCACCTGATCGCCTTCCTGGAGAAGGAAGTCGAGTGCGGCAACCTGACCCCCAGCCTGCTGCCGCTGCAGGCCGGCGTCGGCACCATCGCCAACGCTGTGATGAGCGGCCTGCTGAAGTCCAACTTCACCGGCATGACCATGTACTCCGAGGTGCTGCAGGACTCCACCTTCGAACTGTTCGACGCCGGCAAGCTGGCCGCCGCCTCCGGCTGCTCCTTCACCCTGTCCGAGCGCATGTGCCACCACGTGATGGCCAACCTCGACAAGTACAAGGACAAGCTGGTGCTGCGCCCGCAGGAAATCTCCAACCACCCGGAGATCGTCCGTCGCATCGGCATCATCGGCATCAACACCGCCCTCGAGTTCGACATGTACGGCAACGTCAACTCGACCCACGTCAACGGCACCCACATGATGAACGGCCTCGGCGGCTCGGGCGACTTCACCCGCAACGCCCACCTGGCCATCTTCGTCACCAAGTCCATCGCCAAGGGCGGCGCCATCTCCTCCGCCGTGCCGATGATCCCGCACGTCGACCACAACGAGCACGACGTCGACATCATCGTCACCGAGCAGGGTCTGGCCGACCTGCGCGGCCTGGCCCCGCGCGAGCGCGCCCAGGTGATCATCGACAACTGCGTGCACCCGGACTTCCGCCCGGCCATGCAGGACTACTTCGACCGCGCCTGCGCCACCGTCGGCGGCCAGACCCCGCACATCCTCAGCGAGGCCTTCTCCTGGCACACCAACATGCAGCAGACCGGCCACATGCTGGGCAAGAAGTGATCGCCTGATCCACTGACCGCTGCAAGACTGCGCCGCCTCCGGGCGGCGCAGTCGTTTCTGACCGGCGAATGCGATACAAAATCCTGTACAGAATTTGACAATTGTACAAATCGAGCAACACTCCACAGCAACCACAGACCCTGCCGCCGCTCCGTGGCACCGTATCGGGGCGGTCCGACCAGGCCTGCTGACCGCCTGCCACCGGGCCTATTGCCCAAGGATGCCTACCATGCACAGCATTGCAGAAAGTCGCCCGATCCCCCTCACCCCACCTGGCAGCGCGCCGAACGAGCAGGCTGCCCTGCTAGCAGCCCTGGACCGGGCGCAGGCTATCGTCAGCTTTGACCTCGAGGGTCGCGTGCTGCACGCCAACCAGAACTTTCTCGACACCTTCGGCTACCGTGCCGATGAGGTGATCGGCCAGCATCATCGCCTGTTCTGCGACCCGGCCTATAGCCGCTCGCCGGAATACCTGACCTTCTGGGAGCGCCTGGCACAGGGCGAATTCAATGCCGGCGAGTTCCGCCGCATTGGCCGTCAGGGGCAGGACATCTGGATCCAGGCCACCTACAACCCGATCCTCGATCTGGATGGCCGGCCCTTCAAGGTGGTCAAGTTCGCCATGGACATCACCGAACAGGTCGCTCACCGAGATCGCCAGCCAGACCAACCTGCTGGCCTTCAACGCTGCCATCGAGGCGGCGCGGGCCGGCGAGCACGGTCTGGGCTTTTCGGTGGTCGCCGAGGAGGTGCGCAAGCTGGCCGAAAAGTCCGCCCATGCCGCCCGCGAGATCGTCAAGCTGATCAACGAGACCATCGTGCTGGTCGGCGAGGGCTCGCAGCTCTCCGAGCAGGTCGAGCGCGCCTTCGCCCAGATCGGCACCTCCGTGCACACCACCAGCGACTCGATCGCCCAGATCCATCAAGCCACCACCGAACAGGCCGAAGCGACCCGCCATGTCGTGGCGCTGCTGGCCGAGCTTCAGTACTCGGCGAGGCACTGACATGAACGCCAGGCTCCGCACCGCCCCTGAGGCCAACAGCACCCTGCTGGCCCGCGTACAGCTTGGGCAGATGCCGATCGGTATCGATATCGCCCATGTGCGCCAGGTGATCGCCTGGCCGCAAGCCATCAGCCGTCTGCCGCGCAGCCACGACGAGGTACTGGGGGTGTTCATGCACCGCCAGCAGGTGCTGCCGCTGGTCGATCTTGGCCACTGGCTGGGTGAGCCGGTCCGGCGCCAGCCTCCCGAGCAGGCGCTGATCCTCAGCGATCAAGGCCGGGCCCTGGCGCTGGCCATCGATGCCCTGCAGGATGTGCAGCGCATCCCCCGGACCTGCGTCGAGCGCATCCACCATGACCAGGATGAGGAAGGCTTCTTCCACAGCGTGGCGCGTCTTGATCACGAGCGCACGCTGCTCAGCCTGCTTGATCCCTGCAGCCTGATGCGCCGCGCCCACGCCTGGGCGGGTGAGCTGCCCGACGCACAGCGGCTGCAGGAGGCCCTGCCTGCAGGCCACGCGCTGCCCGCCCAAGCGCTCTGCGCCGTGGCCGGCCTGTGCCTGGCGATCCCGGCCGCCGAGGTCGGCGAGGTGCTGTGGGTGCCGCCGCTGCAGGCGCTGCCCGGCCAGGACACCGGCCTTCTGGGCATGGCCCGCTGGCGCGGGCGTGATCTGCCGGTGCTCGACAGTCTGTATCTGCTCGGCCAGCATGCCGCCCCCGGCTCCCCCGAGCCGCGTCTGCTGCTGGTGCTACTGCGCGCCAATGGCCACGCACTGGGCCTGCCGATCGAGCAGATGCTGACCGTCTGCAACGCCCCCGGCGCCGCCAGCCTGGCACGCGACCCGCTGGGCAGCGCCGCGGCACCGGGGCAGATCTGGCGTAACAGCCTGCAGCTGGGTGAGCGGCGCGCCTGCCTGCTGGATACCCCGGCGCTGTTCGAGCGCTTTGCCCTGAGCGCCATGGCCTGCGCGGGTGCCGCGGCACCGGCCACCGCCATCAGCCCCCGGCGACCCTGGCCACCGGCCACGAGGCCCGGCCCGCCGACGCGCCCCGCCCGGGCGATGAGGCCTATCTGGTGTTCAGGGCCGGCAGCGAGTGGGCGCTGCCGATGCGCTGCGTCAAGGAAGTCTGCCCCGCGCCTGCCAGCCTGCTGCCGGCACCGGCCGGCAGCCAGGGCCTGTGCGGACTGGTGGAGTGGCGCGGACGGATGCTCGGGGTGATCGATCAACGCACAACCGCCCCGGCGGGCGAGGGCAGCGAGGCATCCGCCAGCCAGGCGCCCCAGGAGCCCCGCCTGATGGTGGTGCAGCGCGGTGAGCAGCTGGCCGGCCTGCTGGTCGATGCGGTCACCGCCCTGCTGCCGACCCGCCACAACACCCACACCCGCGGCCAGCTGGGCGGGCGTCCCTTCCACATGGTCACCAGCGGACAGGGCGAGCAGCGGCGCAGCTACCGGGTCTTCGAGCTGACGACACTGCCGCCGCTGCAGGCAGCACCTGCGCAGCAGGCGCTGCCTGACTGATCAGCCAGGCAGCGCTTCGGCTTCCCCCAGGCGGGCCTCGCTGATCAGCTCGTCCAGATGGGCCTGCAGGGCATCGCCGATCAGGGCCTCGATGCGCCCCTCGGCCTGCAGCTCGGCCATGAAGGTGCTGACCGCCTCGCGGGACAGCCCGCGCCGGTACGGCCGGTGCTGCACCATGGCCTGGAAGATGTCAGCAACCCGCAGGATGCGCGCCGGCAGCGGCAGGGCGCTGCCCTCAAGGCCGAAGGGGTAGCCGCGCCCGCCAGGTTCCTCGTGGTGGGCGGCGGCCCACAGCGTGATGTCCTCGAAGCCGCGGATCCCCCCGAGAATCTGCCGGGTCTCGAAGCTGTGGGCGTTCATGCTCAGGCGCTCGTGATCATCCAGACGCCCCGGCTTGTCGAGGATTTCATCGGGGATGCGCAGCTTGCCCAGATCGTGCAGCAGGCCGGCGATCTCCAGCTGATCGCACTGCTCGGCCTCGACCCCCAGGTACTCGGCCAGCCGGCGCGCCACACGCGCCACCCCGCGGGAATGGGTGAAGGTGAAGGGACTCTTGGCATCGACGATATGGGCGAACATTTCCGCCAGCTGGCGCAGTTCGGCGTTGCTGGCGTGCAACGGCGCGCCGCGCGCCAGCATGTCCTGCAGATAGCTGCCCAGCGCCCGCGGCTCGAGCATCAGCCAGAACGCCTCATGGGCCGACACCTGCAGAAAGGCCTCGACCAGCGCCGGGGCGAAGTAGCTGCCGCTGCGCTGACTGATCTCGGCGCGAATCATCGGACGCTGCTGCAGCACGGTACCGGCGGCATAGTAAGGCGCCGCCAGCGCATCCACCCGATCGACCAGCAGGATCAGGTTGGCCGGGATCGCCACCTCGTCGGCCACACCCTCGGCCTGCAGGGCCTCCCAGCGCGTGTGGTGATAGCGCACCGGCAGCGCCATGCGCGCCAGTGGGGCGAAGTCGCGCAGCAGCTGGTAACCGGTCTCGGCATGCTCCTGGGAGCCGGCCCAGTCGAATTCGCCGACCAGGTGCTGGTGCACGCGGGTGCTGGACACGCCGATGTCATGCAGCACTCCCAGATCGAACATGAACAGCACCTCATCCTCGGGCATCCCCAGGGCGCGGGCACATTCGGCGGCCATCACCCCGACGCGTTTGCCGTGGGCGACATCATCGACACCCACCAGATCAAGGGCATCGGACAGGGCGTAGATGACCTGGCGCAGGTCGGCATCGATGCTCATGGCGCAACTCCCGGGCAGGCTCCGCCGCAGCGGGGCAAATGATCCTGATCACAGACATGTCCTGATCTGAGCAGCTCGGCGCCGCGCCGGCAAGCCTGTACCGTGCCGCTGGTCGGACTCAGTCCTGCAGGTGATGGGCCAGCTCGAACTGCATGTTGGCGTAATTGCACGCGCCGCTGAGATCCGGGAACAGCGTCAGGTGGTTGATGTTCATCTGCTCAAGGCCGCGCAGCACGCAGATGCGCTCGGCATTGGGCAGGTAGATCTTGCGCAGCACCGCACGCCCGGAGCCGGCAAAGGCACTGGCAATCAGGCTCTCCAGCTCCTCCCCCGATTCGGAGTAGGAGAACAGGCCGTTCTGGCCGAGCACCCGGGCGTTCTCGTCGGAGTTGGGGGTGTAAAAGCGTACGGCGCGCGCCAGCTGCGGACAGCTCTCCACCTCGCGCTTGTTCAGCGAGACGATCAGCCGCTTGCGGGTGTCGTCCTTGCCGGCGTTGGCAAAGGCAAAGAAGGCCGCCGTGTAGGGCGAGTGCGTCCAGTCCAGGAGCGGGGTGAGCAGGTCAAAATGCTGACCGAGCGCCCACCACTCCAGCGGCTCGTCGTACTGGGGCGGATTGGCGCCACGCTTGCCGCGGATCGCCATCTTGAAGCGGTTGAGCTGTGCCTGGCGCAGCTCAGCCGTGCGGCTCTTGTCGTCGATCTTGCGGTCGATGGTCGACTCGAGCCGGTAATAGTCCTTGCGATGGCCGCGGTGGACCCAGCCGCCCCCCGGGGAGAAGGTTTCCTGGATGTAATCGATGAAGTAGTTCCATTTGCGTATATGGATTTCTTCGATACCGTCCCTGACCTTTCCGGCCTTCCAGCGAGGTTGTGTGCCCTTGTCCACGATGGTTCCCGTATGACCTGCGGTGATGACGGCCGCCAGGCGGCCGGATTCAGGCCCTCATCATGCGACAAGCCCGCTGCGGCTGCCAGCCGCAGCGGGCCTGGGTCAGTGGGCAAGGAAGCGGCGCAAGGTCGCCATCTGCGCCTGGACCCGCGGCAGCTTCACGGCCAGCCAGGTGTCAGGGTCCAGCGGCGTGCGGTCATCGGCATGGGTCAGCTGCAGGGCCGAGAAACTGCCGCTGCCAAAGGGCAGGACCAGCTTGCTCTGCTCGCCAAGAAAGGCCAGGTGGCTCCAGTCACCGGCCAGCAGCAGCCGGTCAGGGGTCGGCGCGAACAGGCTCTGGCCGATCCCGTAGTCACGGGCCGGATTGTTCACCCCCAGCAGCGGCAGCAGGGTCGGCAACAGGTCGGCATGGCTGGTGCGCAGCGCTTCCTGGTGGGGTGCCCGACCCGGCACCCAGAGCACCAGCGGCACGCGCAGCTGGGCATCGACGAAACTGGAGTTGTGCCCCCAGCGGCCATGCTCCATGAACTCCTCACCATGATCGCCGGTGATCACCACCAGGGTGTTGTCCAGCAGGCCTTCACGGGTCAGGTAGTCGGTGACGCGCGCCAGCTGGCTGTCCAGATGATGCACGGCGTTGAGGTAGCGCTTGCGGATGCCCTCGATGTCGCGGGCCAGATCCATGCGCGCATAACTGAACTCGCGCAGGTAATCGGCCTCGATCACTGACTCGGCGGGGAAGTTGTAGTCGGCATGGGGCGACTCGAAGAACAGGAAGCTCATGAACGGCCGCGCCGGATCACGCTCAGCAATAAACTGTAGCAGCCGGTCGACATTGCGCCGGTCACGGGCCCAGGTGGCCCCCTCGCTGTCCTCGATCCGCTGCTCGGGCGGGACATCGACAAACAGCGTCTTGTCGAACTCCGGGTAACTGAAACGGGCGCTGGTGAACAGGCGCAGCTGGTAATTCTGGCGCTGCAGCACCTCGATCAGCGGACTGCCGATCCGCGCATCCAGCACCGGAAACCACAGATTGGCCGGCAGGCTGTAGAACTGGCTGAACAGGCCGATGCGCGTGCCGTTGCCGCCGGAGAAGTGATTGACGAACTGCTGGGCGCGGCGGGCAAAGGCGTGGGTCTGCGGCATCACGCGCGGGTTCAGGCTGTCGGCACGCCAGGATTCGGCCACCAGCCAGACGATGTTCAGCGGGCGGGCCGGTGCCTCGATGCGCAGCGGCGCCTGCGGATAGCGCAGCTGCTGCCCCTCAAGGCGGGCACCGGCAATCTCCAGCCGCTGCGGCCGCTCCAGCCCCACATGCTGCTCGAGCACCCGGCGCAGGGTCAGGGGCTGGTAGAAGGGCATGCGCTGGGCACTTTCCAGCAGCGGACTGTAGCCATAGAAATGGCTCAGCCCGTAGCTCAGGCGCTCACCAAGGGTCGCCACCAGCAGCAGCGGCAGCACCCAGAACCAGCGCGGTGCCGGCAGCGCGGCTCTGGCCAGCCGACCGGCCATGAGCCACAGCAGGGTCTGCAGGGCCAGCAGCGACAGCACCAGAATGGCGATATCGCGCTCAGTGGCCGCCGAAGCCCCCAGCGCCACGATACCGCCGGCCGTGGTGAGGATGTTCCAGACAAAGCCGTTGAGGTGAAAACCATACAGCTGCCAGATCATCCGATCGCCCAGCAGCAAGAGCTGCAGGAGCGTGACCAGCAGAATCGACAGCAGCACCCCGGCACGCGGCGAGAAGCGCTCGGCCAGCAGGCTCAGCAGCCAGGCCGGCGCCAGAAACAGCAGGGCGTAGGTACCGATCAGCACCCCCTGATACAGCAGTAGCCAGGAGGGGGGCGCCGGTGAGAGGAACAGGGCAAGGTGGACAGTCAGCGCTATCCACGACAGCAACCAGTAGAGGGCGGCGCTACGCCGGGCAATCACGGACATCGGTGGGCATCCTCAAACAATGGCAACACCTGCCACAGTGTGCGGATACTGCCGGGCAGGCCTTAACCGATCCTTAAGCCCGCCCAGGGCCCGGCCATGCCCTCACTCCTTGGCTGCCAGCACCTTCCACTGACTGCTGCCTAAAGGAATCGGGCAGTCCGGATGCCCGGCCTGGCGGATCGCCTGCCAGGTGCGGGCATTCAGCACATTGCTTGGCGGCGCCCAGAGCACCGGGCCGCAGGGCCCCATGTGCAGGGTGGTGGCAGGCGCCAGCGGGAAGGCCGCCCGAGTCAGCTGATCACGGCGCAGGTCCGCCGAGACATAGCGCCGCTTGCCCTCGGCCACCACATGAGCCTCAAAGACCAGGCGCTCAAGCCCCGGCACCTGGATCACCCGGATGTAACGGCCAGCGGCGTTCGGCACCTGCAGCGGATCGCCGGCCTGCGGACACCCGGCCAGCAGCAGCGGCGCCAGCAGCAGGATGGAGCGATGCAGCAGCGCAGGTCTCGACATCGGTACTCTCCCCATACAACGGATACCCCCAAGCCTAGGTCATGGCAGACCCTGCGGCGGCACGTCAGGCATGTCCCAGGTACCAGCGCCAGTCCTGCTCGCCGACCTCGGCCATGAACTGGCGGTACTCCTCCTGCTTGATCGCCAGATAAATGCGCTGAAAATCCGCGCCGAGTGCCTCGCGGGCCCAGCCTGAGGCCTGCAGCGCGCGCAGCGCGCTCAGCCAGTCGGTGGGCAGTACCTCGCAGGCCTGTGCGTAACCGTTGCCCTCGATCGGTGCGCCAGGGTCGAGGCCTTCACGCAGGCCGTGGTGGATGCCGGCCAGCAGCAGGGCGGTGGCCAGATACGGGTTGGCATCGGCGCCGCAGATGCGGTGCTCGATGTGCCGGCTGGCCGCCGGGCCACTGGGCACGCGCAGCGACACCGTGCGGTTGTTCACCCCCCAGCTTTTCGCCAGCGGCGCGTAGCTGTTGGCCTGGAAACGGCGGAACGAGTTGGCGTTGGGGCAGAACACCGCCAGGCCGTCCTCGAGGGTGTCGAGCAGCCCGCCGATGGCCTGGCGCAGCCGCGCGGCTCCCATCCCCGGTGCGCTGCCGTCAAGGTCGGCCAGCTCGCTGGCGAACAGGTTGTTGCCGGCGGCGTCGGCCAGGCTGACATGCAGGTGCAGGCCGCTGCCGGCCAGCTCGCCGAACGGCTTGGCCATGAAGCAGGCCTGCATCCCGTGCCGGTGCGCGATGCCCCTGACCAGACGCTTGTAGCGCACCGCCTCGTCGATCGCCTGCAGGGCATCGCTGCGGTGTTCGAGGGTGATCTCCACCTGCCCCGGCGCGTACTCGGAAATCGCCGTGCGTGCCGGCAGGCCCTGCGCGGCGCAGGCCGCATAGAGGTCGTCGAGGAACGGCGCCAGCTGCTCCAGCTCAAGCACCCCGTAGACCTGCGGCGCCTGCGGACGCAGGCCATTGGCCTGACGGGCCGGCTGTGGCCGGCCCTCGGCGTCGCGTGCCTGGTCGAGCAGGTAGAACTCCAGCTCGGCGGCCATCACCGGGTGGTAGCCGTCAGCCTTGAGCCGTTCGACCTGCCGGGCCAGCACATGGCGCGGATCGGCGATGCTGGCCGGCAGGCCCAGCTGCGGGTGCATGGACACCTGCAGCTGGGCGGTCGGCGTGGCCCGCCAGGTCTGCAGGCGGAGGCTGCCGGGCAGCGGGAAGGCCCGGCAGTCGGCGTCGGCCACGTCCCAGACCAGCCCGGTGGCATCGACATCCTCGCCACGGATGGTCAGGCCGAGGATGCTGCTCGGCAGCGGCCGCCCCTCGCGGTAGACGGCGCGCAGCTCCTCGCGGCGCAGCAGCTTGCCGCGCGGCACGCCGCAGGGGTCGATGATGAACAGCTCGAAGCTCTGCACCCCGGGATGGGCGGCGAGGAAGGCATCGGCTTCCTGGAGATCGGCAAAATGCATGGGGGGAATCCTGTAGGCATGAACCCTGAAGGTTGCCACGCTCCGGCGTGGCGATCCGGCCAGCAGACGATCAGCTCACGGCCCGGGCGCGATGCCGGAAGGATACAGGGCCACGGCTCAGGCCTCCCGCGCACCGGGAAGCGCCAGCAGTTCGACCAGCGCGGCGTCGAGGGTGGCGATCAGCCGGTCGACATCGGCCTCGCGGGTGTCCGGGCAGCACAGGGTCATGTTGTGGAACGGGGTGATCAGGATGCCGCGATTGATCAGGTAGAGGTGCAGGGTCATCTGCAGGCTGTCGTGGAAGGCCACCTCGGCCTCGGCACCGGTACGCGGCGGCACGGCGCAGAACTGGAATTCGCAGCGCGCACCCAGCTCGGTCACCGACCAGGGCAGGCGGTGCGCGGCGATCAGGGTACGCATCCCGGTTGCCAGCCGCGCCGCCAGCCGGTGCATGTGCGCGTAGGCTGCCGGGGTCATCACCTGTTCGAGGCTGGCACGCATGCAGTGCATGGCCAGCGCGTTGGCCGACAGGGTGGTGCCCATGCCGCTGTGGCCATGCCCGTGGCTCAGTTCGCTGGCGTGCTGGCGGGCCAGCTGCATGGCCTGGGCCATCTCCGCGCTGCAGCCGTACACCGCGCAGGGCACGCCGCCGGCCACCGGCTTGCCGAGGGTGAGGAAGTCGGGTTCGAGGTTCCAGGCGCGGGTGCAGCCGCCGGGGCCGGTGGAGATGGTGTGGGTCTCGTCGATGATCAGCAGGGTGCCGTAGCGGCGGGTCAGCTCGCGGGCCGCGGCGAGAAAGCCCGGCTCGGGCAGCACCATGCCGATGTTGGTCAGCGCCGGCTCGCAGAGCAGCGCGGCGACATCGCCCGGCGCCAGCGCCGCCTCCAGCGCGGCCAGATCGTTGAACGGCACGGCGCGGCTGGTCTTGGCCAGGTTGCGCGCCTGGCCGAGCAGCCCGGCGCGATGTACGGTGCGTCCCTCGCGGCAGCGCACCATGGCGTCATCGACGGTGCCGTGATAGCAGCCGTCGAACACCAGCAGCGTCTTGCGCCCGGTGATCGCCCGTGCCCAGCGCAGCACGAAGCGGTTGGCATCGGTGGCGGTGGTCGCCACCTGCCAGTAGGGCAGGCCGAAGCGCGCGGCGAGCAGCTCGCCGCAGACCACCGCATCCTCGCCGGGCAGCATGCTGGTCAGGCCGTTGCCGGCCTGCTCGCGCAGCGCCTGGGCGATGGGTGCCGGCGAATGGCCGAACATGCTGCCGGTATCGCCGAGGCAGAAATCGACATATTCGTGGCCATCGACATCGAAGAAGCGCGCCCCCTCGGCGCGTTCGACGAACAGCGGCACCGGGGTCGACCAGTCGCTCATCCAGTGCATCGGCACGCCGCCGAACAGCGAATGACGCGCGCGCCCGGCCAGCGCCACGGAGCGCGGATTGCTGTCGAGAAAACGCTGGCGCTCACGCTGGCGCAGGACTTCCACGGCCTGTTCGGCGATACCGCTGGAGCTCATGGCTGGACACCTCGCTGGATTTTCCGCCGATCTTCGAGGCGCCCGGACGGGAAAGTCAATCGAGGAGAGGGAGAGCATCCGTCCGCGCATGGCCGTCGGACGGTATTGCAGGCCGGAACAAGCCTGTCAGGCGACCTGAAAGCCCCTCGCTCCTTGCGGGAGAGGGGTTGGGGTGAGGGGGGCAGCTCAGGCAGCAGTCGCCAGCGGCTCGCTCCACAGCCGCAGCTGCAGCGCGTGGCGCGTGCCCGGGGCCAGTTCCACGCAGTCGTCCCAGACGTTGGCGGTCTCGATGCACAGCATGCGCTGCCAGGGCAGCGCCGTGATCGAACCACGGCCAGCACACCGGCACGCCGCCGCGCACCGGCTGGCCGCGCTCGCCGCGTGCCTGCTCACTGAGCCAGAGCAGTGGCGGCTCGCCGTCGCACAGTGACCCCCCGCCTGGCTAGGTATCTCAATCTCAAAAATGATAATATCCAGCTGGAATTCTTGCACATGCTAAAATAATCCGAATTTAACTACTTATCAATATAAAGGTCCCGCCAATTTATTTTCAAGCCCTCGTCTTCCATTAGCGGGACATCCATGATAATCGCCTTGAGATTTATTCGGCTCAGACCATAAGCAACAGAAAGTCGATCATACTCGGACTCCTTGAGTCCAGGCGCTATAAGTTGCTCAGGTCTTTTCAGTTTAAACAAGCGAGTACTGAACCATGAATAACCCGGTGAGCTTGCCATAGACTTCTCAAGCTCGGCATAAAATGCAAGGCGCTTACCACCGCCACAAATTATCATTGGCATGTCCTTCATTTGATGCGCGGGTAGTTTTTTCTTTTTCTTCAGCGCACTCTCTGCCATATTCCCCTCTGCCAACCCCTCATCTGGCAGATGCTTCTCTGCCAGACGTGCATAGGTTCTATTTCCCACTTGGGCATATACATTTCCATAGAATATTCGATCAGGATTTTTTTTCTGATCGGAAAATTTTAAATCTATGTGACTGAAATATCCCTTCAAGTTTTCAGGCAAGGGGAGTTCAGTATCTGTCAAAAGCCCGATACGCTGAACACCCTCTCGAAGATCTTCGCGCTCCGGAACTTGTGACTCAAGTGCCTGATATAACCACTGCATGCGGCGCCGATGCAGACACATCGTACCATTTGGCTCTACTGTCGAAGTGTAATTAATAAACTCATCCCTGCCATCCCTTCGCACGATACGAAATACCGATGCATCCAGAGTGCCAGCACCGATATCGACCATCAGATAGATATTCTGCCCGTGGGGGTCGTAAGCTCCCGAACTGACAAAACCATGGATCTGTGCCGCAACCTCAGGAGCTAGTTTGATCTCGACACCAGCCTCGTCGATAGCCTCATCGCTATCCGGGTTCACCTGCTTTGCCCTTTCCAGTGAGTGACGAATCGTCTCTGACGAGAGAGCCTCCTCACCGCTTCCGGCAGCCAGCCAGGCCGCATAACCAAGAATCTTGTAAATGGTAGCCACCCGCTGCTCCTGCATGCTGGCGACCGGCAAGCCAATCGAAAGCCCCCAGAGGACATAGCTCCTCTCGTATACCTTTCCATGCGTTGTGAACAACCAGCCACGTACATGGCGGATCACCTGAGCGAGGAACTCTACGACATTTTCCTGGCACTGATCCGAGTCCGGATCGGAAAGTAGTGCCATTTTAAGATCATGAATTACCTGCTCACCTTTATTTAGAGTGCAAGGCAATAAGTATTTCCCTACGCCACTACCTTCGCGAAAAGGAACAGCGTAGGAAACATTCTTGGCCTTGTCGGTGATTACTGCCTTTACCGAGGACGTTCCAAAATCCAAGCCAATCGTCAACTCGGCATCTTCATCAGTGCTCTCAGCAAACTGTAGCGCCCTTCCGCTAGATACGTAATCTGTCAGCAAACGACATGGATCATCGTAGACAGGTGGCCAGGTCAGTACACAATCTTTATCCACGCTCAGCCGGTATTCCGGAGTCTGCACAACCTTAGTGGCAACAGGCGAGGACAGATCTTGAGCTCTTGAAGGCTTAGGCATCACCGGCTTTTCAGTCTGCACAGCTCGCCTGGTCAGTGGCTTTGTCCGTGTTTCGCCGACTGACGTCTGCTTGCGAGCTTTCGAGCGTGGCTGGTATGCGCGCGAGTCGGACGACGTGTGAGCCGGCTTGCCAGGTTTGCGTTTTCCATTGGCAGATATATGCACCGTTCGAGCGGGGGGCGATGGTAGATCGATGCCCGCTTCCTGGTAGGCCTTTTTGAAAATCTCTCCCAACGTTCCTATCTTCATCATTAACTTCCTTTTCAACAAACCCTGACGATACCGCCCACTACAAAGGTTGATTTTGCTTCGAGATTCTTTCTCTGCAACAGATCCTGCTTGCGCGCATCAAGACGCTGCCAAGCATGCGTTATCTTACCGCGCGTCATCCGCACAGCCTGTTCCTTACCATCCCTATGCAGCTGCTGCATGAGGAGTTCTAGGCGTGAGACCTCGGTATCGGTTCTCTCCGTAGCCATACGGATCATCAGATCAATCCGATCCTCATTCTCCTCACGGGCAGCCTGCTTGGTATCGTTGAACAGCACATCCAGCTTTGCACGACACTCATCAAACAGCTCCGCGGCCAGCTCTCCATCGACTTCCCCTTTGGCACTTAACCAATCGTCGCCATAAAGTACTGCATTGTTTACTAAGCTCTCAGAATCATCACTACTAAGGAAATCACCACCAGCAAGTGGCATAGCGATATACTCAAGGCTCTCTCGAGTCACAGCACCAGTAAAGGACCAGCGGAAAACTGCAAAAGCATAATCTCCACGGCCAATACAGCAGACACGTTCTGCGGCAACAGTGAGCGCACTAACCGGATAGCTTTCGGCTCGCTTGCCGGGCTGTTGCAGATAATGACTGATGAACCGCACCAGCACATGATCCTGCGCGACCCGCTCATATCCCTCGATTCTTCCGCCATGAAGATTTTCGAATTTCAAGGGCAATGGCTTTGGCGAGAGAAGGCGTGTACTCCCATGAGCCATCCGCTCCTGCAGGAATATATCGAACTCCACCCTGGCTGCTGAGGACAATTCGCAAATATAGAGGCCGCTCTCCTCATCCTGAGGGATCAGCCAGCTGCCCGGAAAAAGTCGTATAAAGTCATTCACATAGATGAAAATATCTTCACCCGTAATAGTACGACTCAAATCACGAGCCGCCCTGACCTTGTTCAGGATGAAGTCACCATGTGCGATCAGATTTGCTGCTTCAGCCTCCAGCTGCTCTTCATGACGCCGACGCTCTTCTAGAGCAAGCAGGTTATGCTCAATCAGTTCCATTTCCTGCTTGACCGTAAGACGATGGCTCAACAAGTTATGTGTCAGTTTCTTTACTTCATTGCCCAGAATGTTTTCCATCCGGCCAAGTGATTGCCGGAATACATCCAATCGATCTAGAAGCCGATCATAGATGCGCTCATCGATGGTATCGGCATTCATAATATTCCATATAAGGATCTTCTTTTCCGGCTGGCCAATACGATCAATACGGCCGATCCGCTGCTCGATCCGCATCGGATTCCAAGGTAGGTCATAGTTAATCAACAGGGAGGAAAACTGCAGATCGACGCCCTCGGATGCGACCTCTGAAGAGAGAAGTACCTCAGGACCGTCAGCCGCTTCAAATGCCTCCAAGATCTGCTGATTGCGCTGCCTTCCTTCACCACCCTGCAACACGATGCTGGAGATACCGTCCTCATCAAGTCGCTCTTGCAGATAGGCCAGGGTCTGCCGGAAGAATGAAAAGAGTACAATTTTCTTGCCTGGGAATTTCTTCCGATAGGCCTTCAGATTATCGCGCAACAGGGTGTACTTGCTGTCTTCACGCTTGAGCAGCTCATAACTGCCAACAGATTGAGCAATGCCCACCAGCGCTCTGACCAGCTCTCCCAGCTCGCCAGGCTCGCGATAATCCTGTTCAGGATCATCTCCTTCTAAATCATTGATCGTTTCCTCGATCTGCAGGTCTTGCTCAGCCTCGACCCGCTGCTGCCAAGCACGGCAGGCTGCAGCCATGGAGCTGGCCATCTGCCGCTGCGGGATGGTCAGGATAAAGCAGGTCAGCAGGCTGGATCGATCACAGTATTGTCTGACCTGCTCAGTTACCTGATCATAAAAATCTCGCTCAATCGGTGACAACGTGGCCCTCAAAGCTGCGGGCTCACGCTGTACACGATCTTCCTCAACATCACGTTTGAGCGTGCGAGTAACCAGCTTACTCAGTGGATGTAGCCGATCAAGCCGGTTGGCAATCTCTCCCCGACTGCGCGCATCCTGCAGCATCTGATCACTGGGAGCCTTCTCCAGTAAGCTACGCAGCAAGTGGCTATTCGCCAGCATCCGATGCTGCATCAATTGTGACAGGGTTTTGACAAAGAGTGCCTGATTGACCTTGCCGGCCATAACCTTATCGCGCAGTCCCACGATAGGTTGCGCCAACTGCATGCTGTACTCGAATGAATACTTATCGGGAAACGCCGATTCATCCAACAGCTGAATAAGACTGAGCAAGTCGGCACGCTGCAACTGGATCGGTGTGGCTGAGAGAAGAACGATACCCTTGGCAACATTGCGCAGCAGGTGGCCAAGTGCATTGGTCTGAGTACCCGGGTTTCGCAGATAATGAGCCTCATCGATGACAAGCAGATCCAGCAGTTGCTCATCTATATCGGCTACTTCATCCAGAAAGCGAGCCAGCTGGGCAGCACCTTGCACACGCTCACTCTCCTCATAATCACGCGGAGGCCGGAGTCCCTGCATACTGGCAATCAGCGCAAACTCTTGCCGGGGGTTGTGCTGCGCACTAAGTAGGCGCTCACGCAAGCCGTTGGCATCGACTAACTCCGCTCGAACACCGAAGCGTTTGAACAGCTCATCCCGCCACTTGTCACGCAGCATGGCCGGACAGACGACCAGCAGGCGCCGGGCCTCCTCACGAGCACGTAACTCGGTCCAGATCAGCCCTGCTTCGATGGTTTTGCCCAGCCCAACCTCGTCGGCAATCAGAATGCCATTGCATGGAGAATCCAGATACTGCAGCACTGGTTTGAACTGGTGAGCCCGGAACAGTGTTTGAGTGGTGTTCAGGCTATAGATCAGATTGGCCAGTTTTCCGGTAAGCCGGTAATGCGTTACCGTTTTACGCAAATCATACGCCCCACCGTAAGCGCCCCGGCTAATACAAGCTACGGGTGACATGCTCAACTGCCCATCCAGCTCTAACTCACCGCGCAGGATGTGATCTTCGGAGCCATCCGAAAAATACACCTGTAGCTTCTCGCGACGCCCAGCGCCTAACACGCCACTCCCGACTACCCCGGTACGGGCAGGATTTCGCTTGAGGCGCACTTTGCTCCCTGGAAGGATCTGCTCAGCAATTGTCTCAAACATCAGATGGTCTCCCTGGCAAAAAATGCCCATGCCCTGCAGTAATCGGCTTCCCGGTCCGGTTTAAATAGGGGCGCGACATATTCGATGGTGGTTTCAAACGGCCCACCGGGCAGGGTGTCGGCTTCGTGCCGGCGTATCACCGGGAAGTACACGCGGATGCTGGTCTCCAGCCTGGACAGGAAAGTGACCTCACGGCCGCGCACCAGTTCGGAGAGACCTTTGCAGGTCAACAGGTGGCCGCTATCAGAGGTCATGTCCACGTGCTTGATGCGCCATTCGTCGTCATGGATCTCGACGCGCGCGCCGGGGGCGAAGTGGTGGCTCATGGTGTCGGACTCTTGCGCAGGCACGCGCAAGTGTCAGCGTGCCGGGGCAGCTGATGGGCGTGGCTGGAGGGGGAAACGAGGGGGTACTGCATGGGCGATCCCTGCCTGGGTGAGTCCTGGATGCAGCTGCCGAGATAACGGCCACACGATGCAATCGACTACGAAGTGGCATTTTGCATCATTTTGGGTGCGCGAGGTTGACGGCAGCCGGATTACCGCTGGGTACGGCAGGGGGCTTTGATACCGGCAACCTGCGTCAGGAATACGCCGCCCCGCTCACCATTCCAATGTTGTGATGTACGGCGGCCTGAATACCTGCCTGCGCATGGCTACGCACTGTGCGTGCAGGGAGGGGTGACGTTGCCGGCCGTGACTCTCAATCCTCCGCCAGCGGCTCGCTCCACAGCCGCAGCTGCAGCGCGTGGCGCGTG
>CAZFFB010000002.1:0-25232 GCA_964517735.1 uncultured Pseudomonas sp. | reverse complement strand
GTGGCGAATCGCAGCAAACGCAGCCACACACGCCAATGGAATCGGCAACAACACGAACAACTCGGGCAACGAGAACCACTTTTCAAATACGGTGTGGCTAACCAGTGGCGATGTGACGGAAATGCCGACCAGCATCAACGCCATCGGCCATAGGGCAACACGGCCCCAACCCAGGGCTTTCTGCTGCAGCGCACCTTCGGTTTTCATCAGTAACCAGCCTGCACCCAACATGGCATAGGCTGCGGGCAACGTAATGGCAATGCCTGCAGCAAAGAAACGTGCCCACATATCGGTGGAAAAACCGGTAATGTAGGAACCCAGCATCCAGCCTTGGGCCAGGGTACTCACAAATGAACCAATGGCAAACACAGCGTTCCAGGTGGCTTTGTGGGTATCGCGTGCCTTCACCCGAAAATCAAACGCTACTCCACGCAGAATCAGGCCGATCAGCATGATCGCTACGGGAATATACAAGGTAGACAGCACCAGCCCATGCGCTTTGGGAAAGGCGATCAGCAGCACCCCTACCCCCAGCACCAACCTGGTTTCATTGGCATCCCAGAAAGGGCCAATACTCGACACCATCACGTCTTTTTCATCGTCGTTGGCAAAAGGCAATAAAATGCCTACCCCCAGATCGTAGCCATCCAGAATAACGTAGGCCAGTAAAGACAAGCCCATAATGGCCATAAAGGCCAGAGGCAGTACGGTAGACCAATCAATTGAGCTCATGATCTTTCCTTAAGGTCAGGCCATACCATGGCGGGGAGCCACGGGTGTGCGTGCGGGAAGGGCCTGGGGCTTTTTAGGAGCAGCCGGCATATGGGCATGTTCTGCCATATGCTTGATTACACCTACGTAGGCCACCAGCAAAGCCACGTACACCACCAGATAGGCGATCAGCGTGCCCAGAACGGTCGGTGCAGGGTTGGCGGCGACCGCATCGGCTGTGCGAAATACGCCATAAACCAGATAAGGCTGACGCCCCACTTCGGTCACATACCAACCGGCCAAAGTAGCCAGCCAGCCTGAAAAAGTCATGCCAACCAACGCCCACAATAATGGACGAGATAACGAGGCGGCAGGCTGTTCCTGACGACGGTTACGCCACAGTGCCAGCGCCCCCCACCAGGCGACCACCAGCATCAACACACCCAAACCCACCATAATCCGGAAACCGAAGAACACAGGGGCGACCGGAGGATGAGCGTCTTTGAACTCGTTCAAACCTTTCAGCTCGGCGTTCGGGTCATGCGCCAGAATCAGGCTGGCCAGTTTAGGAATGGTGATGGCGTAATCGGTGCGCTGCTCTGCTTCGTTAGGAATACCAAACAACGTCAAAGGCGCTCCCGCTTCGGTGTGCCAGATGCCTTCCATGGCAGCAATTTTGGCGGGTTGATGCTTCAGGGTGTTGAGCCCGTGCAGATCGCCCATGAAAATCTGCAGTGGAATCAGCAGTGCGGCAGCGATCAGCGAGGTACGCAAGGCGCGGGCGGTGCCCGGTGTGGTCGTACCTTTGAGCATCTGCCAGGCACTGACGCCGGCAATCAGGAAGGCAGCCGTCAGACCGGAAGCCAGTAGCATGTGGCCCAAACGGTAGGGGAACGAGGGGTTGAAGACGATCGCCCACCAGTCCTCGGGGATGAACTGCCCCAGCGCGTTGATCCCGTAGCCCTGGGGCGTCTGCATCCAGGAATTGACGCTGAGGATCCAGAACGCCGAGCCGAGGGTGCCGACCGCCACCATCAGGGTGGCGAAGAAATGCAGGCGCGGTCCGACCTTGTCGCGGCCAAACAGCATCACGCCAAGAAAGCCCGCCTCAAGAAAGAAGGCCGACAGCACCTCATAGCCCATCAGCGGGCCGATGATCGGCCCGGCCTTGTCGGAAAACACCGACCAGTTGGTACCGAACTGGTAGGACATGACGATGCCCGATACCACGCCCATGCCAAAGGCCACGGCGAAGATGGTCTTCCAGTAATTGAACAGGTTCAGGTAGATCGGCTGGCCGGTGCGCAGGTGCAGACCGTTGAGCACCGCCAGATAGCTGGCCAGCCCGATCGAGAAGGCCGGGAAGATAATGTGAAAGGACACCGTGAAGGCGAACTGCAAACGCGCCAGTTCCAGTGCATCAAAGCCGAACATGGGAATACCCCGCAGGGATTGGAGTCGCTGCAGAGCATCGGCCGTCAGCCGGCGCCCGAGAACTGCCAGATTGTCACATGAGACAATCTGCCCCCCTCACGGGCGCAGCCACAGCACCCGGGAGGCCGGCGGCGCCGTCCAGACCCGCGTGCGGTATTCCCCGGCCAGATAGGCGCCGACCTGGTCACGGTAGTGACGATCCAGCGGCACCCCGCTCTGCCCCAGCGGCGCCGCCAGCCAGGCGGTCGCCTCGGGTCCCAGCTCGACCACCCGGCGCACCGAAGGCCCATACTGCACCGGCCAGGGAGCCGGCCCCAGCGCGTGGGACAGGTTGTTGGGCACCTCGTGGCCACCGTGTGCCGGCAGCGGGCCGATGTTGAGCAGCCGATCCAGCGGCGCGATGCGCCCCAGCGGGTGGCTGAAGGTCAGGGTGTGGGCACGGTCCCAGCGCCAGGTGGCCGGCGCGCCATACAGCTGCTGCAGATGGGCAAGGCTCGCCGACCAGGCGCGGGCGAGGACCTGCTCGCGGGTTTCCCGCTCAGGCGTGCGCCGGTCATCCCACCAGGGCGCGTTGGCATCGGCGGCCAGCCGCGGCAGGGCATCATCCAGCGCCCGGGTACTCAGCAGCGTGGCAAACCAGCTCTCGCCCAGCTCGTCGGCCAGGGCTGCCTCGGCCAGCGCATGGCGCAGCTGGTTGAACAGCAGCGCCGGGCGCGAGTCAGCGGCATGCTCGCCGGACCAGGCCAGCAGCGCCTCAAGCAGCGGCCGCTCAGCCGCACTCACCTGTGCGCGCAAGCTGTCCGCCAGCGGGGCCAGCAGGCGCTGGGCGTAGGCACTGGCGGTATCTTGCTGCAGGGCCCGGCTGTCGGCCGGCGTCCAGCCCTGCGGGCGGGCCTCAAGGGCCGCCTCCAGGCGCTGCTGGCGATCTGCCGGGTTGTAGTAGCCGGGGCCGGCACCGGCCGGGCGCTGGTTGGCGGACAGCACATAACCGCGCGGCGGGTTCTCCTCGTGGGGATTACGGGCGAAGGGCAGCGGCTGCGGCGCCTGCGCCGCGGGCGTGCCGGCCTGGAGGATGAAGGCCGGATCGGTGCCCGGCGGATGCTGCAGCAGCTGCGCTGCACTCCACCAGGCGATATCACCACCGGCAGCGGCCCACACCACGTTCAGCCCGGGTGCGGCGATGCCGGATACCGCGGCACGCGCCTTGTCCAGGCTGTCGGCGCGGTTGAGCCGGTAGAAGGCCTCAAGGATCGGGTTGTCCGCCTCATGCAGCACCCAGCGCAGCGCCAGCGGAGTCGGCCCGGCCTGCTCGCCCAGCGCCTCGTTGATCAGCGGACCATTGGGCGAGCGACGCAGACACAGCTCGACCGGCGGTGCATCACGCACCGCGATCGACTCGCAGCGCTGGCTCAGGGCCACCCACTGCCCGGCGTGCCAGACCCGCTGCGGGTCCTCTGGATGGGGCCGCTCGGCGATCAGGTCCAGATCGTCGTTCTGCAGCATGGTCAGGCTCCAGGCGAAGGTCTGGCTGTGGCCCAGCAGGGCAAACGGCACCAGCGCGTGGTGCTCGCCATACAGATCCAGACCCGGCGCCTGCAGTCGGGCGCTGTACCAGACCTGCGGCACGCTGAAGGCGATATGCGGGTCGCCGGCCAGCTGCACCGCGCCACTGGCGGTGCGCGCACCAGACAGCGCCCAGGCATTGCTGCCGGCAAAGCGCGAGAAGGCCGGCCCCGGCAGCGCGGCGCTCTGCCGGGCCAGCGCCTGCAAAGCCTGCCAGTCCGCCGGCGTCAGGCTGGCCGCAGCGGGCGCTGCGGCGGTGGGCGTCTCAGGCGGCAACTGCAGCGCATCGGCAAAGATCGTCAGGTAGTCAGCGCCGAGCTGATCGCGGATATGGGTGAACAGCGGATCGCTGCGCAGCGCGGCAGCAAAGCTGTAGGCCATGTAGCCGACCACGCTGAAGGTGTCGGCAGCGGTAAACGGGCGCGGCGTGATGCCCAGCAGGGTGAACTCCGGCGGCAGCGGCCGGCTGGCCTGAAACTGGTTGATACCCTGCAGATAAGCCTGCAACGCCTGCCAGGCCGGGGTATCGCGCAGCTCGCGCGCGGCCGCCGCCCGCGCCTGCTCGCCAAGGCGCAGGGTGCGAAACAGCCGATCGACCGGCAGAAGCTCAGCGCCAAGAATCTCGGCCAGCTCGCCTTGGGCCAGCCGGCGCATCAGCTCCATCTGGAACAGGCGATCCTGCGCGTGGACAAAGCCCAGCGCCCGGTACAGGTCCGCCTCGTTATCGGCCTTGATATGGGGCACCCCGGCGGCATCAAAGTGCACCGCCACCGGCGCGGCCAGGCCGGCAAGCGGCAGGCTGCCCTCGCGCTGCGGCAGGCTGCGCTGCAGAAACCCGGCCAGCAGCAGCGCGCCCAGCACTACCAGCAGGCTCAACAGCAACAGGCTCAGCAGCAGGCGGCGGCGGATCAAGGGGGAAGGTGTGCAGTGGTGATTCACCGAAGACATCCCGAGCAAGGGTGGCCGGGCCATGGTACCCGCGCCACCGCCGCCCTGCAGCTGCCCTCAGCGGCGCGCGCCGCGCGCCTGCACCCAGGCACTGAGCAGACCGGCACTGATGATCACCGCCATGCCAAGCAGCGCCCCGCCATCCGGGCGGTGGGAAAAGATCAGCAGCCCCAGCAGCGCAGCAAAGAGGATCTGCAGGTAACTGAAGGGCGCCAGCAGCACCGGCGAGCTGTAGTGGAAGGCGCGGGTCATCAGCAGATGCCCGACCACCCCGATACTGCCCAGCGCCAGCATGCCCAGAAGATACGGCAGCGTCGGCCAGCCCTCCCAGAACCACGGCAGCAGCAGGCTCATGCCGCCAAGACCAATCACCCCGGACACCAGATTGCTGGTCAGCGCCGGATCACGGCTGCCGATGCGCCGGGTCAGCAGCTGGTACAGGGCATAACAGGTCGCCGAACCCAGCGGCAGCAGCATGGCCGGCGTCAGCAGCCCGCCGCCGGGCCGCACGATGATCAGCACACCGACAAAGCCGATGGCCACCGCCAGCCACTGGATCGGCCGGGCCCGCTCGCCAAGGATCGGCATGGCCAGCAAGGTGACCAGCAGCGGGGCGAGAAACTGCACCGCCGTCGCCTCGCCCAGGGGCAAAAAGCGCAGCGCCGAGAAGAAGAACAGGCTGATGCCCAGCTGGCTCAGGCCGCGCAGCACCTGCAGCCCCGGGCAGTTGACCCGCAGCAGGCCCAGCCCCTGACGGGGCAGCAGCCAGGCACTGAGCAGCGCGGTCTGGGCGAAATAACGCACCCAGGTGACCAGCACCACACCATGGGCCAGTGCCAGGAATTTGGCCAGGCTGTCCATCGAGGCGAAGATCAACGCCACCAGACAGGTGAGCAGGATGCCCTTGAGGGGGTTGGCAATCATGGTGCAGGGGTTCCGTCAGGCAGGAGGCCCCGGACGTCGGGATGTCGGGGCGGTGTGCCCAGCATGGCACATCCGCCCCCCTCTGACCTCAGCGGGTCAGAAACGCCAGCACGGCATTGCTGAAATCAGCACCGGCTTCGACGTTGGAGAGGTGCGCGGCATGGAACTCGACCAGCTCCGCGCCCTGGATGCGCTCCTGCATGAAGCGGCCATCGGCCGGGGTGGTCACCGCATCGGCGCTGCCGCAGACGATCAGGGTCGGCACACCGATGGCGCCGATCTGCTCGCGGTAGTCGGCATCGCGCACCGCCGCGCAGTTGGCGGCATAGCCCTGCGGCGAGGTGGCGGCCAGCATGCCGACGATCGGCTCGGCCTGCTCCGGGTGCGCTGCGGCGAACTCGGCGGTGAACCAGCGGGCGATCGAGGCATCGCGCAGGTCACGCATCGCCTGCTGGCCACCGGCCAGCACGGTCTCGATGCGGGTATTCCACACCTGATCGTTGGCGATCTTCGCCGCGGTGTTGCACAGCACCAGATGGGTCAGACGCTCGCCGGCATGGATGCCCAGCCACTGGCCGATCAGCCCGCCCATCGACAGGCCGCAGAAGGCCGCCTTGTCGATGTTCAGGGCATCGAGCAGGGCCAGCACGTCACGGCCGAGCTGCTCGATCGTGTAGAAGCCTTCGCTGACCAGCGAGGCGCCGTGGCCGCGGGTATCGAAACGCAGCACGCGAAAATGCTCGGTGAAGGCCGGAATCTGTGCATCCCACATGTGCAGGTCGGTGCCCAGCGAGTTGGACAGCACCAGCACCGGAGCATCGGCCGGGCCATCGAGCTGATAGTTCAGGGCGCCATCGGCGAGTTGTACGGTCGGCATGCAGCACTCCTTGGAGAATCAACAGGAAACAGAAACGCGAATGCAGCGACCACCCAGGGCAGCCGCTGCATCGCCTGGCAGGCAGGCAGACGCCTGCCGCTCACTTACACGCGCTCGAAGGCCAGCGCCAGACCCTGACCGACACCCACGCACATGGTGGCCAGGCCACGCTTGCCGCCGGACTTCTCCAGCTGATGCAGCGCGGTCAGCACCAGACGGGTGCCGCTCATGCCCAGCGGATGGCCAAGGGCAATGGCGCCGCCGTTGGGGTTGACCCGGGCGTCATCATCAGCGATGCCCAGCTCGCGCATGCAGGCCAGACCTTGGGCGGCGAAGGCTTCGTTGAGCTCGATGACGTCAAAGTCCGCCACGCTGAGGTTCAGACGCGCGCAGAGCTTGCGCACCGCCGGTACCGGGCCGATGCCCATCACCCGCGGCGCCACACCCGCAGAGGTCATGCCGATCACCCGGGCACGGGGCTTGAGGCCGTACTTGGCCACCGCCTCGGCACTGGCAAGGATCATCGCCGCAGCGCCGTCGTTGATGCCCGAGGCATTACCGGCGGTGACGCTGTTGCCCTCGCCGTTGACCGGCTTGAGCTTGGCCAGCGCTTCGGGCGTGGTGTCCGGACGCGGATGCTCGTCCTGCTCGACCAGGGTGTCACCCTTGCGGCCCTTGATCAGCACCGGGGTGATTTCCTCGGCAAAGTAGCCCGAGGCCTGCGCCTGGCCGGCGCGCTGCTGGCTGCGCAGGGCGAAGGCGTCCTGATCCTCGCGGGAGATGCCGTATTCGCGCGCCACGTTGTCGGCGGTCTGCGGCATGGCTTCAACACCAAACTGCGCCTTGAAGGCCGGATTGATGAAGCGCCAGCCCATGGTGGTGTCTTCGATCTTCTGGCTGCGGCCAAAGGCGCTGTCGGCCTTGCCCATCACATAGGGGGCGCGGCTCATCTGCTCGACGCCACCGGCGATCGCCAGCTCCATCTCGCCCAGGGCGATGGCGCGGAAGGCATTGCCCACCGCCTCAAGACCCGAGGCGCACAGACGGTTGACGGTCACACCCGGCACGCTGTCGGGGATGCCGGCCAGCAGCAGCGCCATGCGCGCCACGTTGCGGTTGTCCTCACCGGCCTGGTTGGCACAGCCCAGGAACACCTCATCGATCGCCGCAGGATCGAGCTGCGGGTTGCGCTCCAGCAGCGCCTTGAGGGGAATCGCCGCCAGATCGTCGGCCCGCACAGCGGCCAGTGCGCCGCCAAAGCGGCCGATCGGTGTGCGGATCGCGTCGCAAATGAAGACGTCGCGGCTCATGCATCACCCCCGACCTGACCGTGGGCCGCGGCGGTACGCGCTTCCAGGGCACGCAGGGCCTCCAGCTCGACCTGGGTCGGCTCCGGCACGATGCTCACCTCATCGGCAAAGCGGATCGCCCAGCCGGTGTTCTCGATGATCTGCTCGCGGGTCACGCCCGGGTGGATGGCGGTAACGATGAACTCGTTGCTGCCCGCTTCCGGCTCCATGATGCAAAGGTCAGTGATGATCGCCACCGGGCCCTTGCCCGGCAGGCCCAGACGCTGACGGTGATCGCCGCCCTCGCCATGACCGACCGAGGTGATGAAGTCGAGCTTGTCGACAAAGCTGCGATGACCCTGCTTGAGGATGATCAGCACCTCTTTGGCGCTACCGGCGATTTCCGGCGCGCCACCGGCGCCGGGCAGGCGCACTTTCGGCGAGAAGTAGTCGCCGACCACGGTGGTGTTGATGTTGCCGAACTTGTCGACCTGCGCCGCACCGAGGAAGCCGACGTCGATGCGCCCGCCCTGCAGCCAGTAGCGGAAGATCTCGCCGGTGGGCACTACGGTGTCGGCGGTTTCGGCCAGCTCGCCGTCACCGATCGACAGCGGCAGCACGGTCGGCTTGGCGCCGATCGGGCCGGATTCGTAGATCAGCACCACGTCCGGGGAGGAGGTCAGACGCGCCAGGTTGGCGGCCTTGGAGGGCAGGCCGATGCCGACAAAGCACACCGCGCCGTTCTTCAGGCGACGGGCCGCGGCTACGGTCATCATTTCATTGGTGGTGTAGCTCATCACTTGGCCTCCTGCTGAGCGGCCAGCTTGGCCTGGTACTCGGAGAAATCGGCGGTGCCGCGGATATAGGTGTCGATCCACGCGGTGAAGGTGTCACGGTTGCGGGCGATCGGGTCCCACGCCTGGTAGAAGCGGTTGTCGCGCTCGTAGTAGCCATGGGCGTAGGACGGATGGGCGCCGCCCGGCACCAGGCAGACGGCGGAGAGTGCCCAGGTGGGCAGCACGCAGGCGTTCATCGGCGCGTGCAGGTCGTCGACGATTTCCTCGACGGTGACGATGGCGCGCTTGGCGGCCAGCACGGCCTCCTTCTGCACACCCAGGATGCCCTGCACCAGCACGTTACCCTTGCGATCGGCCTTCTGGGCGTGGATCACGGTGACGTCCGGGCGCACGCTCGGCACGGCAGCCAGCTGCTCGCCGGTGAACGGGCAGGTGACGGACTTGATCAGCGGGTTGACCTTGGGCAGGTCGGAGCCGGCGTAGGCGCGCAGCACGGCAAACGGCAGACCGGAGGCGCCGGCCACGTAGGCGTTGGCCAGGTCCGCGTGGCTGTGCTCCTCGATTTCCAGCGCGTGCGGCCACTGCTTCTCGACCGCATCACGCAGGCGGTGCAGGGAGCCGACGCCGGGGTTGCCACCCCAGGAGAAGATCAGCTTCTTCGCGCAGCCCGAGCCGATCAGCTGGTCGTAGATCAGGTCGGGGGTCATGCGCACCAGGGTCAGCTCTTTCTTGCCCTGACGGATGATTTCATGACCGGCAGCGGTCGGGATCAGGTGGGTGAAGCCTTCGAGGGCGACGGTATCGCCGTCGTTGACGAAGCGTTGCACCGCTTCGCGCAGGGTGAGGATTTCGGCCATCGCTAGTGCTCTTGCTCGGTGGGGAAAACCGGCGCCATGACGCCGGCGAGTGTCTCTGACAGGATGAACAATAGGACGCCGCGCCGGGCGCGGCAATCCGATAACCGAATACGAGTTCGATAATCGAACAAAAACCGTTGCGCGTTCGCCGTGCTGTCATCAGGATGCGCTGGGGAGCGGATACGGGCAAACATCCCCGCTCCGCGCCTGCGCGTCCTTAACGAGTACGCACCTGTGCCTGCAGCTCGCCGCTGATCCGGCTCTGCTGCTCAAGCCCCTGGATCACCCGGTTGACGATGGCAAGCCGTGCCTGGGCACCCTCGCGGATTTCCCCCATCGCCGCCAGAGCCAGCTGAGCTTGCTGCAACGCCTGGGTGGCACTGCCGCCCAGCTCGCCGATCCCGGCGCGGGCGTTTTCCGCGGTGCCCTGCAGGCTGCTGGCGATCTGCATGATCTGTGTACTGGACTCGTTGGCGCGCTGGGCGAGGCTGCGCACCTCGCCGGCCACGACCGCAAAGCCGCGACCATACTCGCCCGCCCGGGCCGCCTCGATGGCGGCGTTCAGGGCCAGCAGGTTGGTCTGCATGGCGATCTCCTGAATGCTGGAGACAATGGCGGCGATATTCTGGGACTGGCTGCGCAGCGCTTCAAAGACATCGTGCAGGCTGTCCATGTGCCCGGACAAGCCACCGACGCGGCTGCTCACCTCCTCGATGGAGTTCAGGCTCTGCATCACCCGCTCGCCAAAGCCTGCGGCCAGCTGGCTGGCGTAGTCCATGTCCTGCTGCACCTGGCCAATGGCGGACTCCAGCGCCTGCAGGGTCGGTTGCAGGGTTTGCGGGTCGAGCAAGGTGTCGGTCTCGGCGGCCTGCACAGGCTCGGGCCGCTCGTGCGTTTCATGCACTGTGGTATGGGTGGTTTCGGTCGGGATGGCGGCCGGTTCGCCAGAGCGGCGCGCTCCGCGCAGCAGCCACAGGGCGGCCAGCAGGGAGGCCAGTGCGCCCAGCCAGGCCAGCGGGCTGGCCAGTTGCACGGCCTGCAGACCAGCCACGGCCACGATCAGCAGCGCAGCCAGGAGAGAGGGAAGAGCGATCATCGGCAGACTCCAGCAAACTGTCGCCGTGCGCCAGCCGCCGGGATAGCGCTTCAACGCAAGGTTGGCAAGACAGGATACCTTGGCGACCAGGCCCGCCAAGGGTCGAAGACCGCCTGGTGGGCGGTCTTCGCACACTTACAGACCGATATGCTCCTGCAGCAGCTGCGGCTGCTGCTTGAGCTCGCTGCTCGGGCCATCGTAGACCACATGTCCCTTGACCATGATCATGCTGCGATCCGTCAGATCGAGCAGCACGCTGACGTTCTTGTCCACCACCAGGGTGGCGATGCCGGTGTCCTTGATGGTGCGGATCACCCCCCAGATTTCCTTGCGGATCAGCGGCGCCAGACCCTCGGTGGCCTCATCGAGGATGATCAGCTCCGGGTTGGTCATCAGCGCCCGGCCGATGGCGACCATCTGCTGCTCGCCGCCGGACAGGTTGCCGGTCAGGTGAGCAAAGCGCTCGGCCAGACGCGGGAAGGTGGCCAGCACCCGGTCAAGATCCCAGTCCTTGCGACCGTTGAGGCCGGGGCGGGCCGCCATGACCAGACTCTCGCGCACGGTCAGGTTGGGGAACATGCCCCGCCCTTCCGGGACGTAGCCGATGCCGCGGCGGATGGTCTGGTAGGGCGGCTGGCCGTTGACCCGCTCGCCACAGACATACACATCGCCGCGGCGCGGGGTGACAAAACCCAGCATCGAGCGGATGGTAGTGCTCTTGCCCATGCCGTTGCGCCCGAGCAGCGCCAGGGTCTCGCCGGGGGCGATACGCAGATCGACCCCGTGCAGGATGTGGCTGTTGCCGTAGTAGGTGTGCAGACCGACCGCCTCGATGATCGGGGTGGCGGACTGCGGTGCCTGTGCCAGTGCTGCGCTCATCAGAACTCCTCCTCGCCATCGCCCAGATAGGCTTCCTGGACCAGCGGATCGTTGCGCACCTGATCAAGCGGGCCACTGGCCAGCATCTGGCCGTTGACCATCACGGTGAGCTTGTGGGCGATGCTGAACACCGCATCCATGTCGTGCTCGACCAGCACCAGCGAATAGTCGCGGGACAGGGTGGCCAGCAGCTCCACGACGCGGCTCGACTCCTCCTTGCCCATGCCGGCCATCGGCTCATCGAGCAGCAGGAAGCTCGGTTCGGTGGCCAGCACCATGCCGATCTCCAGCTGACGCTGCTCGCCATAGCTCATGGTACCGGCGATCACGTCGCGCTTGGCGCTCAGGCCGCACAGCTCAAGGCCCATTTCAGCCAGTTCGCGCACCTGGCTGTAGCGCTCGCTGCGCCGGAAGAAGCGGAACGAGTTTTTCAGTCGCGACTGGGCGGCCAGCCAGCAGTTTTCCATGCAGGTGAAGCTTGGGAAGATGTTGGTGCGCTGGAAGCTGCGCCCCATCCCCAGGTGCGAGATGCGCTGCGGCGGGGTGCCGGTGATGTCGCGGCCCTTGAAGATGATCTGCCCCTCGCAGGGCGGCAGGTGCCCGGACAACAGGTTGACCATGGTGCTCTTGCCGGCACCGTTGGGGCCGATGATCGCGTGCACTTCACGCTGACCGACTTGCAGGGACACGGCATTGACGGCCGTCAGACCACCGAAGGTCTTGGTCAGACCGCGGGTTTCCAGAATGATCTCGCTCATGGTTGGCCAGCCTCTTTCTGTACGGCGCCTGCCAGGGGGGCAGCGCTCTTGTTATTGACGTTTTTTGCCGACAGCCGTTCGGTGAGCTTGAGCAGCAGCCCGGCGATACCGCGCGGCAGCACCAGCACCATGCCGATCACCACCAGGCCCATCAGCAGCTCCCAGTGCGGGGTGATGGCGGCGAAGCCGGCATGCAGGCCCTCGAAGGCAAAGGCGCCGAGGATCGCCCCAAACAGCGTGCCCATGCCGCCGAGGATCACCATCACCAGCACATGGGCCGACAGCTCCCACCCTACCTGGTCGGGGCTGACGAAGCCGTACTGGGTCGCCGACAGCATGCCGGCGTAACCGGCCAGCGTGCCGGCAATCACGAAGGCCACCAGCTTGTAGTACAGCGGGTTGTAGCCCATGGCGCGCACGCGGGACTCGTTCTCCTTGATGCCCAGCAGCAGCTGGCCGAAGGGTGCGCGCAGGAAGGTGCGCAGCAGGGCGAATACCGCGATCAGCGAGACCAGCACGACATAGAACAGCGTGGTGCGGTTTTCCAGATCGAGCAGTTGCACCCCGGCGATGCTGACATCCGGCTTCATGAACAGGTAGGCGCCGTCGGAGCCACCGGTAAACGAGGAGTCATGGAAGAAGAAGTAGAGCATCTGCGAGAAGGCGATGGTCGCCATGATGAAGAAGATGCCCGAGGTGCGGATGATCAGCAGCCCCATCAGCAGGGCCGCCAGGGCACTGACCCCAAGGCAGATCGGCAGGGCCACCCAGATGCTGACAGCTTCGTACTCGGGCGCCACCAGCACCAGGGTGTAGCCGGCCAGACCGAAGAAGGCCGCCTGGGCGATGCTGACCATCCCGGTGATCCCGACCAGCAGGTCAAGGCTCAGGGCGACGATGGACAGGATCATGATGGTGGTGAGTTTTTGCAGGTAGAAATCAAACTTGTCGCCGACCAGCGCCTCGCCAAACAGCGGGAACAGGGCGATCAGCACGGTCAGCACGATCAGCAGGTTGCGGATCGGAGCAGGCAGGATGCGCATGAGAGGATTCTCCGCAGGTAATCAGGCGAACAGGCCGCGTGGCTTGAACAGCAGCACCGCTGCCATGAGGACGTACACCACCATCCCGGCGAAGTCAGGGACCAGCACCGCACCCCAGGTGGCAGTCAGACCGACCAGCAGGGCACCAAGGAAGGCACCACGGATCGAGCCGAGGCCCCCGATGACCACCACCACAAAGGCAATGATCAGCACCTGGTTGCCCATCCCCGGGTATACCGAGGAGATCGGCGCGGCGATCATGCCGGCAAAGGCGGTCAGTGCGGCGCCAGCGGCAAACACCAGGGTGTAGATGCGGCGGATGTTGATGCCAAGGCCCTGCACCATGTCACGGTTGCTGGCGCCACCGCGGATGATCATGCCAAGGCGCGTGCGCTGCAGGACCAGGTACATCACCAGGGCGATCACCCCGCAGACAGCGGAGACGAACAGTCGGTACACCGGGTAGTCGAGCGTCTCGGTCAGGGCGATCGAGCCGGACAGCAGCGCCGGAATCGCCACGCTGTGCACGTCATTGCCCCAGATGATGCTCTGCAGGGCGTCGAACACCAGGATCAGGCCGAAGGTCATCAGTACCTGGTCGAGGTGATCGCGCTTGTACAGCGCCTGCATCAGGAAGCGCTCGATGAGAATGCCGATGCCAACGGCCAGCGGAATGGCCAGCGCGATGGCCAGGAACAGGTTGCCGACCATGCCACTCAGCCAGTAGGCCAGGTAGGCGCCCACCATGTACAACGCGCCATGCGCCAGGTTGATGATGTGCATGATGCCGAAGATCAGCGTAAGGCCGCTGGCGATCAGGAACAGCAGCAGCCCGTACTGCAGACCGTTCATGGTCTGGATGAGAATGCTGGAAAGGTCCATGGGAGTTATCCACACAACGAAGACAGAAAGGCGGCCGCCAGCCCGCCGCGCCCGACAGGGGCGACGGCTGGCGGACACTAGGTGCTACGGGGCCTTGCGGCCCGCTTCAGGCAGCGTGGGCGGCGTTACAGCTTGCAGCCGGGCGCCGGATCGCTCAGGTTTTCGCTGGCGATGTTGACCACCACGTTGTCGCCGTTGCGCACCTCGCGCAGGTAGACGTTCTGCACGGGGTTGTGGGCCTTGGAGAAGGTCCAGGTGCCGCGGGGGCTGTCGATGCGCGCCCCTTCCATCGCCTGCAGCCAGGCCTTGCGGTCCTGGGTGTTGCCGGCAACCTGCTGCAGGGATTGCGCCAGCAGCAGGCCGGTGTCGTAGCCCTGTACCGCATAGATGTCAGCGGCCTTGCCAAACTGCTTCTGGTAGTCCGCGCGGAAGGTGTTGTTGACCGGCGTGTCCAGCGAGTCGGCGTAGTGCAGGGTGGTCAGCAGACCTTCGGCGGCGGCGCCCTGGGCCTGCAGGGTGCCTTCGGTGAGGAAGCCTGAACCCAGCAGCGGGATCTTGTCCTTGAGACCGGCGGCGGCGTAGTCCTGAACGAACTTGGCCGCACCACCACCAGCGAAGAAGACGAACACCGCATCCGGCTTGAGGGAGGCGATCTCGGTCAGCTGCGACTGGAACTCCACTTCCGGGAACGGCAGGTAGATTTCCTTGCTGACCTTGCCACCGGCCTGCTCGAAGCCTTCCGTGAAGCCGTCCACCGACTCGGTGCCAAAGCCGTAACGCCAGGAGACGGTGACGATGTTCTTGTAGCCCTTCTCGGCTGCCACCTTGCCCATCGGGTAGGCGGTCTGCCAGGAGGTGAAGGAGGTGCGGAAGATGTTCGGCGCGCACAGCGGGCCGGTCGCGGCGTTGAAGCCGGCATTGGGGATGATCAGCGGCACGCCGGTCTCGCGGGCTACCTTGACCGCGGCCATGCCGACGCCGGAGTGGATCGGACCCACCACCACATCGACCTTGGAGCCGGATACCAGCTTCTGCATGTTCTGCACGGCCTTGCCCGGGTTGGCCTCGCTGTCGACCACCACGTATTCGACCGGACGACCACCCAGGGTGCCGCCCTGCTGCTCGATGGCCATCTTCAGACCGTTGGTGGTGGCCTCGCCGAGGGCGGCGAAGGTGCCGGTGTAGGGCAGCAGCAGCCCCACCTTGACCGGATCGGCCGCTTGAGCGGCCGTCATGAGGCCCGCACTCAGGGCCATGGCCAGTGCGGACATCGAAAACAGTTTGGTGCGGTTTTGCAGGATCTTATTGTTGTTGTTCATGGTTCTCTCCGGAACGGATCAAAAGCGACAAGCCGGGTCATCGTGGAACAAGCACACCGCAGCATCAATCCGGCAAAGGGCGGTTATGGGCGATAATCGAACAGTAATCCCCATAATCTGCAATTTGCGGATACACCTTTTAGACACCTTTAACACGCCTGCACTAGCCCTCCCCCCACCGGGCTGTTCTCGCAGCAAAACCGCGTGCCAGAGGCCTTCATTCAGGCGACGAACGGCGCCGCACCGCTGGGCCGTCCGCGTGTCCGGACCGCGCGGCCGAGAGGCCTGTCAGCGGCTCAAAGGGCGATTATCGCGCAGAGGGGGTCGCCTGAGCCTGCGCCAGAAACGACAACGCCCCGTCACCTCTGGTGACGGGGCGTTGCGATACACGCGTTCAGCGGATCAGCATCCGCTGTTCAGGCGCATCAGGCGCCTTGCACCTGCAGAGCGCGCGGACGGTGGCTGCGCTGCTCGGCTTCGCTGCTCGGAGCCTTCTGCAGCTGGAAGTTGAACTCAAGCTCGGCAAAGCGGCTGGCATCCAGACCACGGGCCTTGGCGGCCGCAGCATCCTCGACAAACTTGATGTCACCGACCAGGCCGTCGCGGGTAGCGTAGGCGAAGTCGTCCCACAGGTACTGATCACCGGCCAGGTTGATCTGGGTGGTCAGGTGACGATGGCCCGGGGCGGAGATGAAGAAGTGGATGTGCGCCGGACGCTGGCCATGACGGCCCAGCAGGTTCAGGCACTCCTGGGTCGGACCTTCCGGGTGGCAGCCATAGCCGCTCGGCACGATGGAGCGGGCACGGTAGCGGCCTTGCGCATCGGTGATGATGCGACGACGCAGGTTGTACTCGGACTGGCTCTTGTCGAAGTAGGAGTAGTTGCCTACCGTGTTGGCGTGCCACAGATCAACCGTGGCACCGGCGACCGGCTTGCCGTCCAGATCGATGACCTGACCTTCGAGGAACATCACAGTGGCCTTGTCCAGCTCGGTGCCGTCGTCCATGCGGGCTTCGCCTTCACAGATCGGCGCGCCGGCGACATACAGCGGGCCTTCGATGGTACGCGGGGTACCGCCGGCCAGACCGACTTCGGCGTCCTTGGCGTCCTGCAGCACGTCAAGGAAGCGCTCAAGGCCAAGACCGGCCACCAGCAGGCCTGCCTCGTTGCGCCCGCCCATGCGGTTGAGGTAGTCGACGGCGAACCAGAACTCGTCCTGGGTCACTTCCAGATCTTCAACGATCTTGGCCACGTCGTTGATGATGCGGAACATCAGCTGCTTGACGCGCGGGCTGCCCTGATCGTTGTTGAGGCCGGCGGCCTCCTTGAACAGGTCCTGGATTTCGGTAGTGTGGGAAACTTTGACAGTCATGTGAGGCTTCCTTCAGTTGTTATTTTGAGCAGACATTACCGGTCATCGGCATGAATGGACGACGGGTGACGGCAGATCGGTGTCACCTCGATGTCCATGTACGGGAACAGCGGCAGGCGCATCAGGGTGTCATGCAGTGCCTGAACGCTCTCCACATCAAACACGCTGAAATTGGCGTACTGGCCGGCAATGCGCCACAGGTGGCGCCACTTGCCTTCCTGCATCAGGCTCTGAGCCAGGGCCTTCTCGTCGGCCTTGAGCTTGTCGGCCTTGGCCGGGTCCATGTCGACCGGAAGATTCACGGTCATCTTCACGTGGAACAGCATCGGCAGTTCTCCTTGCGGTTACTTGCGGGCGAAGTGCGCCAGGCGCTCTTCATCGAGCGTCAGGCCGATACCCGGGGTACGCGGTACTTCCAGCTGGAAGTCACGGTAGACCGGCGCTTCGGTGACGATTTCTTCGGTGAGCAGCAGCGGGCCAAACAGCTCGGTGCCCCAAGTCAGGCGGTTGAGGGTGACGAAGGCATGGGCCGAGGCGAGGGTGCCGACCGAGCCTTCGAGCATGGTGCCACCGTACAGGGCGATACCGGCGGCCTCGGCGATCTGCGCGGTACGCAGGACGGCACGCGGGCCGCCGTTCTTGGCAATCTTCAGGGCGAAGATGCTGGCGGCGCCATCGGCGGCCAGGCTGAAGGCATCCTCGACGCTCTCGATCGACTCATCGGCCATGATCGGCGCCGGGCTGCGCTGGTTGAGGCGGATCTGGCCGGCGCGGTTGATGCGCGAGATCGGCTGCTCGATCAGGTCGATGCCATTCTCGCCCAGCACCTGGCAGGCGCGGATCGCCACCGACTCTTCCCAGGCCTGATTGACGTCAACCCGAACGCTGGCCTGATCGCCCAGCGCCTTCTTGATCGCCACCACGTGGCGCAGGTCGCGAGCCACCTCACCGGCACCAATCTTCAGCTTGAAGATGCGGTGACGACGGATTTCCAGCATGTGCTCGGCTTCGGCGATGTCCTTGGCGGTATCACCGGAGGCCAGGGTCCAGGCCACCTCGAGGCTGTCACGCACCCGACCACCGAGCAGCTCGCTGACCGGCAGGCCCAGGCGCTTGCCCTGGGCGTCCAGCAGGGCGCTTTCCAGACCGGACTTGGCGAAGGTGTTGCCCTTGGCCGCCTTGTCCAGGCGCAGCATGCACGCATTGATATTGGCCGCATCCTGGCCGATCAAGAGCGGTGCCAGATGGCTGTCGATGTTCTGCTTGATGCTTTCCGGGCTTTCGTTGCCGTAGGCAAGGCCGCCGATGGTGGTGGACTCACCGATGCCTTCAATGCCATCGGCGCAGCGCACACGGATGATCACCAGCGTCTGGCTCTGCATGGTGTGCATGGCCAGCTTGTGAGGGCGGATGGTCGGCAGGTCGACGATGATCGTCTCGATGCGCTCGATCAGGGAGTGGCTCATATCAATATCCGAAAGTGACTGTTAGGAAGCGCCGCCTCAGGCGGCGGCCTCGCTGCGCGTGCGGCTGATGGCGAACACCAGCATGGCCAGAGCTGCCAGCACGCCCGGAATGGCAAACGCCATGAAGTTCAGGTGCAGCGGCAGGTTGATGCCCAGCAGCGCACCACCGAGCAGCGGCCCAACGATCGCACCGTTACGGCCGATGCCCGACGCCCAGCCAAGGCCGGTGGAGCGGATCGACAGGCTGTAGAACTGCGCCGCGCAGGCGTAGAGCAGGATCTGGGTGCCGATGGTGGTGGCGCCGGCAATGCCGATCAGCAGGTACAGCACCGGCTGCGACAGGCCCTGGATACCCAGCATGCTGATCGAGATGGCGGCCGCGGCAAAGAACACCGCCAGCACGCGCGGCAGGTTCATCCGGTCACCCAGCCAGCCGCCACCGATGGCGCCAAAGACCGCACCAAAGTTCAGAGCCATCAGGAACGACAGGCTCGAACCCAGGCTGTAACCGGCGTTGGCCATCAGCTTGGGCAGCCAGGAGCTCAGGGCGTAGACCATCAGCAGGCAGCAGAAGAAGGCCACCCAGATCGACAGGGTGCCCAGTGCGCGGCCGCCACGGAACAGCTCGACGATCGAGCCACCCTTGACCTTGCTTTCCGTCATCACCAGCTCGCTGCCCGCCTGCAGGTTGCGCTGGTCATCGAGCTTGTTGAGGATCTTGCGCGCTTCGTCATGCTTGCCGTGGCGCACCAGGAAGCCGACCGACTCCGGCAGATAGAACATGATCACCGGCAGCAGCAGCAGCGGGATGGCGGCGGCAAAGAACATCGGCTGCCAGCCGAAGTTGGGCAGCACCCAGATGCCAAGACCGGCCGAGCACATGCCGCCGATCGAATAACCGCTGAACATCACCGCAACCAGGGTGCTGCGCAGACGCTTGGGCGCGTACTCGTTCATCAGCGCCACCACGTTAGGCATCAGGCCGCCACAGCCAAGGCCGGCGAGGAAGCGGAAAATGCCGAACTCGGTCGGCGAGCTGGCAAAGCCGTTGATTACCGTCGCCACGCTGAACAGCACGAAGCAGATGGCAATACCCTTCTTGCGACCGATCTTGTCTGCCAGTGTGCCGAAGATCAGCGCACCAAACATCATGCCAAACAGTGCATAGCTGCCCAGCGCACCGGCTTCGAGCGGGGTCATGTTCCATTCTTTCATCAGCGTCGGCAGCACCGCGCCGTAGATGAACAGGTCATAACCGTCGAAAATCAGCAGCAGCGCACACAGTGCGGTGATCAGCCAGTGATAACCGCCAAACCGGGCGTTATCGATAATTTCGTGAACGTCTGTCTTTTGCATGGCAAGGCCCGTTTGTTGTTATGTACCCAGGCGGCCATAGGCAGCCGCCCGGGCGAGGGGGTAACTGGGCGATCAGCCCAGGTCACCACCACCGACCGGCAGGATGGTGCCGGTGATGTAGGAGGCTTCATCGGAGGCCAGGAAGCAGATGGCGCCGACCTGCTCCTCGATGGTGCCGTAGCGCTTCATCAGGCTGCTGTCGATGGTCTGGTCGACGATCTGCTGGTACCAGGCCTTCTCCTGCTCGCTCTGCTCGGCGCTGTTGCGCGGGATGCGGCGCGGCGGTGCTTCGGTACCGCCCGGGGCAGTGGCGTTGACGCGGATGCCGCGCTCGGCGGTTTCCAGCGCCAGGCAGGCGGTCAGTGCGTTGACACCGCCCTTGGCCGCGCCATAAGGCACGCGGTTGACGCCACGGGTGGCAATCGAGGAGACGTTGACGATCGCGCCCTTGCCCTGCTCGAGCATGTAGGGCAGCGCCGCGTGGCAGCACCACAGGGTGGGGAACAGCGAGCGGCGCACCTCAGCCTCGATCTCGTTCTCGCGGTAGTGCTCGAACGGTTTGGCCCAGATGGTGCCACCGACGTTGTTGACCAGAATGTCCAGACGCCCGAAGCGCTCGACAGCCGCCGCCATCACCCGCTGGCAATCGGCGTTCTGCTCAAGATCGGCGGTCAGGGTCAGCACTTCGGCCACACCGGCCAGCTCATCGCTCAGCTCGTGCACCAGCTCGGAGCGATCGACCAGTACCAGACGACCGCCCTCGGCGGCCATGCGCAGGGCAACGCCGCGGCCGATGCCCTGTGCAGCACCGGTGATCACCGCGACCTTGTCTTGGAAACGCTTGTTCATGGCAATGAATCCATTAAAAAGGAGCCCGCAGGGCGGGCTCAGGGGGACTGCCCTATTACCGGCAGCACACAGCGGGGCGGGGCATCGCGCCCGGCCCGGTCAGGCGCTGGCGGCGAATTTTTCGTAGTGGAAGCTGACCGGCTCCACGCCGCGCTGGCGCAGATCCTGGCTGACCGCCTCGACCATCGGCGGCGGGCCGCACAGGTAGATGTCCACATCGCCGTCGTTGAGCTGGCCAGGCTCGATGTGCTGGGTCACGTAGCCCTTGAGCGGGTAACTGCTCTCGGGGCTGGCCACGCAGGCGGCGAAGGTGAAGTTGGGGATCTGTGCGGCGAAGGCTTCCAGCTTGTCCATCTCGACCAGGTCGCTGTCGTTGGTGACGCCGTAGATCAGATGGATCGGGTACTCGCTGCCCTCGGCAGCGATCTTCTCCAGCATGGCGAGGAACGGCGCAAGACCGGTACCACCGGCCAGCATCAGCAGCGGGCGCTTGATGTCGCGCAGGTAGAAGCTGCCCAGCGGGCCGTTGAGGGTCATTGCATCACCCGGCTTGGCCTGGCCGGTGAGGAAGCTGCTCATCAGGCCGCCCGGCACGTTACGGATCAGGAAGCTGACCGCGCCATCGTTTTGCAGGGAGCTGAAGGAGTAGGCGCGGTGCTGCTCGGTGCCCGGCACCTGCAGGTTGACATACTGGCCCGGCAGGAAGGACAGCGCCTTGAGCCCATCGCCTTCGATGGTCAGGCTGATGGTGCTGTCTGACAGCGACTTCACTTCCCGCACGCTGGCGTTGTAGCTGGCCTGCTGGATCTTGCAGACATCCGAGGAGGCCGGTACGCGAACCACGCAGTCGCTTTCGGCACGCATCTGGCAGGTCAGCACGTAGCCCTGCTCCAGTTCGTCCTCGCTCAGCGCGTCCTCGATGAAGTTGTCACCCATGTCGTAACGGCCGGATTCGGCAAAGCACTTGCAGGCACCGCAGGCACCGTCACGGCAGTCGAGGGGAATGTTGACGCCCTGGCGATAGGCGGCGTCGGCCACTGTCTCACCGGGATTGGCATCGATGAAGCGGGTTACCCCGTCTTCGAAGTTCAGTGCGATCTTGTGCGACATGTGCTGCGCCTCGATTCGATGTTTTTCTTGCGCACGGGAGCCGTGCATGCACGCAGGAAAAAAGTGCGCCACAGGCGCACTTTTCCGGTTCGCGTCAGGGCCGGACGGGCCGGCCCGTCGCGCCTATCAGAGGTGATAGATGTCGATGACCTGACGGACGTAATCGTTCTTCAGGACGACCTTCTTCTCGGTAATCAGCGGGTTCGCACCGCGGGTATCGATGGTGTAGAAGCTGGTACCGAAGAAGTGGTCGGCCACTTTGTAGCGGAAGCTCAGGGTGTGCCAGTTGAAGCGCACCTTCACAAAGCCTTCGCCCTGCTCGACGATCTCGATGTTGTTGATGTTGTGGGAGGTACGAGTGTCCGGGATGGACGCACTCGAACGCTCGGTCTTGATGCGGAAGACACGATCTTCCAGACCACTACGGTTGCCGTACCAAATCAGCGAGATTTCAGTCTGCGGATTCTCGATCAGCTCATCAGCATCATCCCAGCACGGCATCCAGAAGGTGGCCTTGGGAGAGTACAGCTCCAGCCACTCATCGAACTGCTTGTCGTCCAGGTAGCGCGCTTCACGGTAGAGGAAGTCGCGGACTGCTTCGTAATTCATGCTCATTGCGCGCCCTCCACGTGGATCAGCTGCTCTTGCTCTTTCTTCAGCGCCTTGATCATTTCCTGCTGCCAGTACTGGTGCTGCAGGACAAACAGGCCCTCATCTTCGGTGCGCACACCGCTGAGCAGCGGCTTGAGCTCGATCTCGTCGGCGGCCTGATCGGCACCTTCGATCCAGTGCTTGGCACCGCGGGACATGTCGTTCCATTCCATCGCACGGCCACCAAAGCCCTGCTGGCAGGCGCGGAACTCTTCCAGATCGTCCGGGGTTGCCATGCCGGAGACGTTGAAGAAGTCCTCGTACTGACGGATGCGACGGGCGCGGGCCTCGGCGCTCTCGCCTTTGGGGGCGATGCAGTAGATGGTGACTTCGGTCTTGTCGACGGAAATCGGACGCGCAATACGCAGCTGCGAGCCGAACTGGTCCATCAGGTACAGGTTCGGGTACAGGCACAGGTTGCGGGAGTGACCGATCATCCAGTCAGCACGGGCTTCACCGAATTCGGCAACCAGGCGGTCACGGTCGGCAAACAGCGGACGGTCTTCCGGGTTGTCCCAGCGAGTCCACAGCAGCAGGTGGCCGTTCTCGAAGGAGTAGAAACCACCCCCCTTCTTGCCCCAGCCGCCAGCGCTCATGGTCTTCACTTCTTCACCGGCATCACGCGCTTTGCGCTGCTGCTGGGTAGCGGCGTAGTTCCAGTGCACGGCGGTCACGTGGTAACCGTCAGCACCGTTCTCGGCCTGCAGCTTCCAGTTGCCTTCGTAGTAGTAGGTGGAGGAGCCACGCAGCACTTCCAGGCCTTCCGGCGACTGATCACAGACCATGTCGATGATCTTCTTCGACTCGCCGAGGAACTCCTCGAGCGGGGCGACATCCGGGTTGAGGCTGCCGAACAGGAAACCGCGGTAGGACTCAAAGCGCGCGACCTTCTTCAGGTCGTGAGAGCCTTCGCAGTTGAAGCTGTCCGGGTAGCCGGCGTCCTTGGGATCCTTCACCTTGAGCAGCTTGCCGCTGTTGTTGAAGGTCCAGCCATGGAACGGGCAGGTGTAGCTGGCCTTGTTGCCGGTCTTGTAACGGCAGAGCATGGCGCCACGGTGGCTGCAGGCGTTGATGAAAGCGTTCAGCTCACCATCCTTGTTGCGGGCGATGAAGATCGGCTGCCGCCCCATGTAGGTGGTGTAGTAGTCATTCACGTTGGGAATCTGGCTTTCATGGGCCAGATACAGCCAGTTGCCCTCGAAGATGTGCTTCATCTCGAGTTCGAACAGGCGGGGGTCGGTAAACATCTCCCGCTTGCAGCGGTAGATGCCCTTCTCTTTGTTTTCTTCGAGCAGGCTTTCGAGGTAATCGAGTCCCAGGGTCACGGCCGCGGCCTCCGTTGTTATTGTTCCAACATCATCTGGCGGAAGACTAAGGGCCGGCGAGAGCCGGCAATATCCACTTTCTGCACGAGGTTTATCCGATTGCTGCACAAGGTTTATCCGATTTTTGCAGCGCATGGACAAACGCAACAATGCCTCGGCCAAAGCGCACCCGGCAAAAAGCCGGGGCCAGGGCGAAGATCCGGTTAGCGTCTGGCGACGTGGCCAGGCTCAACCGCGCCGGCGCAGGGTGTCGGAAGGCAGCTCGCCGAAGGCGCTCTTGTAGCTTTCCGAGAAGCGGCCAAGGTGCAGGAAGCCGTAATCGAGCGCCACTTCGGTGACGTTGCGTACCGCCGCTGCCGGATCACTCAGCCGATCGCGGATGCACTGCAGCTTGCGCTGGCGGATGTAGCTCTTGGGGGTGGTACCGGCATTGCGCTCGAACAGGGCATACAGCGAGCGCGGACTCATGCGTGCCAGCTCCGCCAGCTGCTCAAGGCTGATGTCCTGACGCAGGTTCTCATCGATGTACTGGACGATGCGCTCGAAGGACGGGCAGCAGTCGGGCACCAGCGCACGACTGACATTGTTGTCCAGCAGCGCCAGCAGCTTGTTGGCAATGATCCTTGAATACTGCTCCTGGATCACCGGCAGGCCATGCTCGCTTTCGGCCTCCTCGCAGACCAGCCCCAGCAGGTTGCCGAACCCCTCGAGCTGGCGCAGCTCATGACGGGGCGTGAAGCGGATACCGGTGCTCGGACGCCGCCACTGATTGTCACTGCAGGCCTTGTCGAGCAGGTTGGCCGGCAGCTTGAGGATGAACTTTTCACAGTCGTCGGAGTAGGTGAGATCGACCGGATCATCCGGGTTGATCAGCAGCAGCTCACCGGGGGTGAAGTAATGCTCCTGCTCGCGCCCGCGCCACAGACAGTGGCCCTTGAGGAGGATCTGCAGGTGATAGATGGTCTCCAGCGCCGGGGAGGTGACCCGCACACTGCTGCCGTAACTGATCCGGCACAGGTCAAGGCTGCCGAAGGTGCGATGATTGAGGCTGGCCGCCGGCTGGGCGTGCCGGGCCAGGCGAATGCAGTGCGTACCGACATGCTCGTTGACGTACTCGGACACGGCATGAGGATCGGCGTGGGCGAAAATCTGACTCTTTTCGTTCAACAGGCGACCGTTCATAGCGCTCGTTGCTCTCTGTTGTACCGGTCAAGAACTCCGGCGCCGGGCTGTCTGACAGCCTGCACCGATCACGTCTGCATGCCTACATCGCGGCACACCGTCATGGAAACCGGCGACCATGGTCATGCAGGTACAGCCAGCCTGGCCAGGGACACTCCCAGGACCCTGCGTAAGGCCCCATACGCCTTAGGATAGGCGATTCGTGCGAATGCCGCACAACGCAGACCGATAATCGCACCTTTTATCCACCACGACCACAGGTCGTCTTGACTTTGCCCGACCATCGCTCCGCGCCCTGGCCGCTCAGTGGAACAGCTGCAGACTCAGCTCGCGGCTGGCGGCCAGCAGCGCCGGCAGGAAGCGGGTTTCCAGGTCCTGGCGACTGACCCGGCTGGCATGGGTACTGACGTTCATCGCCGCCAGCACATGCCCGGCGGCATCACGTACCGGCACAGCAATCGAGCGCAGCCCCTGCTCAAGCTCCTGATCCACCACGCACCAGCCCTGGGCACGCACGGTCTGCAGGCACTCCCATAACGCCTC
>CAZFFB010000001.1:22373-26207 GCA_964517735.1 uncultured Pseudomonas sp. | reverse complement strand
CCTTCGGCGTACTTGTTGGTCAGCACGCTGCCCTGGGCTTCCATCACCGCCGGGCTGGTGTAGTTCTCGGAGGCGATCAGCTCGATGTGGTCTTCCTGGCGCTGGGCTTCTTGCTCCATGGCGGCAAACAGGTCGGCATCATAGCGGGCGAGGGTCAAATCACGGCTGAACATGGCGGTCCTCAGGGGATCTGGGCAGAAATGAAGCAGCATTCTACCCCAATGCCAGGCGGCTGGCACATGAATGCCGATCAAGTGAAAGGCAGGAAGTGCTCAACGGCTGGCGGGGGCGCCGCGGTGGTGGTTTGCCCTGCCAGACGCATTCGGGTAGCTTTGCGCCACGCTCGCAAGGCCGCGTCCGCCTTGCCTTTTACCCCCTGCAATTACCTCAGGTCCGTCATGGCTCAATACGTCTTCACCATGCACCGGCTCGGCAAGATCGTGCCGCCCAAGCGTGAGATCCTCAAGAACATCTCCCTGTCGTTCTTCCCCGGCGCCAAGATCGGCGTGCTCGGCCTGAACGGTGCGGGCAAGTCGACCCTGCTGCGCATCATGGCTGGCGTTGATACCGAGTTCGAGGGCGAGGCCCGGCCGATGCCGGGGATCAAGATCGGCTACCTGCCGCAGGAGCCGCAGCTCGACCCGCAAAAGACCGTGCGCGAGATCGTCGAGGAGGCGGTCGGCGAGATCAAGCAGGCCCAGGCGCGCCTCGATGCGGTATACGCCGCCTACGCCGAGCCGGATGCCGACTTCGACGCGCTGGCCGCCGAGCAGGCCAAGCTGGAGGCGATCCTGCAGGCCGCCGACGGCCACAACCTCGAGCGCCAGCTGGAAGTGGCCGCCGACGCGCTGCGCCTGCCGGCCTGGGAGGCGAAGATCGAGCACCTCTCCGGTGGCGAGAAGCGCCGCGTGGCGCTGTGCCGCCTGCTGCTGTCGGCCCCCGACATGCTGCTGCTCGATGAGCCGACCAACCACCTGGACGCCGACTCGGTGGCCTGGCTGGAGCGCTTCCTGCACGACTTCCCCGGCACGGTGGTGGCCATTACCCACGACCGCTACTTCCTCGACAACGTCGCCGGCTGGATCCTTGAGCTGGACCGCGGCCAGGGCATCCCCTTCGAGGGCAACTACTCGCAGTGGCTGGAAGCCAAGGCTGCCCGTCTGGCCCAGGAGGCCAAGCAGGAAGCCTCGCACCAGAAGGCCATGAAGGCCGAGCTGGAGTGGGTGCGTCAGGGTGCCAAGGCGCGCCAGGCCAAGTCCAAGGCGCGCCTGGCGCGCTTTGAGGAAATGCAGTCGCAGGAATTCCAGAAGCGCAGCGAGACCAACGAGATCTACATCCCGGCAGGCCCGCGCCTGGGCGACAAGGTCATCGCGTTCAACGGCGTGTGCAAGGGCTATGGCGACCGTGTGCTGATCGACAACCTGAGCTTCAGCGTGCCCAAGGGCGCCATTGTCGGGGTGATCGGCGGTAACGGTGCGGGCAAGTCGACGCTGTTCCGCATGATCCTTGGCAAGGAGCAGCCGGATGCCGGCAGTATCGACATCGGCGAGACCGTGCAGATCGCCAGCGTCGACCAGAGCCGCGACATGCTCGACGGCGGCAAGACCGTGTGGGAGCAGATTTCCGATGGCTTCGACATGATCAAGGTCGGCAACTACGAGGTGCCGTCGCGCGGCTACGTCGGGCGCTTCAACTTCAAGGGCGCCGACCAGCAAAAGTTCGTCAAGGACCAACGACCTCGACGTGGAAACCCTGCGCGCGCTGGAAGAGGCGCTGCTGGACTTTCCCGGCTCGGCCATCGTGATTTCCCACGATCGCTGGTTCCTCGACCGGATTGCCACCCACATCCTCTCCTACGAGGACGATGGCCAGGTGTACTTCTTCGAGGGCAACTACACCGAGTTCGAGGCCGACCGCAAGAAACGCCTCGGCGAGGCAGCGGCCCAGCCGCACCGCGTGCGCTACAAGAAGCTGGCCTGATCGGCACTGCCGCCGCGCTACCCCGAAACCCCGTGCCTTTGGCCGGGGTTTCGGCGTTTCAGGGCGCGGCCTTTTGATGAGGGTCAGTGCAGCGCGGCCGATTCCGGCCATACTGCGGGGGACATTACTGCGCAGGGAGTTTCTGCCATGAGCGAATTCGATCCACACCATGCCCTCGACCAGCTGGCGGATGATTACAGCCGCCGTGCGGCGGCGATTCGTCGCGATCTGAGTGCCAGCCATTCCGCTGATTTTGCCGAGCAGGTCACCGAGCGGGAGAACGATGACGTGCTGCGGGCCTTGCTTGCAGAAGCCGAGGACGGGCTGCGTCAGGTGGAGCTGGCTCGCCAGCGCCTGAAGACCGGGCAGTACGGGCGCTGCGTGCAGTGCGGCGCATCGATCGGCGCGCAGCGTCTGCAGGTGTTGCCGAGTGCCGAGCGCTGCATCGACTGTGTGCGCGCCAGCGGGGGCTGAACCGCGCGGCCTGTACTGTTCTTGTCAAGCGGGGGGGATGGGTCAACAATCGGCACCCCGATGGCCGGTATGCCGGCTACGCCGCGCGGCAGTGCCGCGCGTCCGTCCCCTCTGTGGAAGACCCCGATGGCCGATATCTATAATGCCCTCTGCCTGGCGCCCGAGCAGCTGAGCAGCCAGTTCGACCCCGATGCGCTGCGCTTTACCAACACCGACGAGCTTGAGCCTTTCCGTGGCGTGCTCGGCCAGGAACGTGCCGTGGAGGCACTGCAGTTCGGGGTGGCCATGCCGCGCCCGGGTTATAACGTGTTCGTCATGGGTGAGCCGGGTACCGGACGTTTTTCCTTCGTGCGCCGCTACCTCAAGACCGAGGCCAAGCGCCTGCAGACGCCCAGCGACTGGCTGTACGTCAACAACTTCGACGACCCGCGCGAGCCGCGTGCCCTGCGCCTTCCGGCCGGTACCGCGCAGCAGCTGATCGCCGCTATCGACCAGCTGATCGACAACCTGCTCGCCACCTTCCCGGCGGTGTTCGAGACTCCGGCCTACCAGCAGAAAAAAAGTGCCATTGATCGCGGTTTCAACCAGCGCTATGAGCGGGCGCTGGATGTGGTGGAGAAGCTGGCGCTGGCGCGGGGCATTGCCCTGTACCGCGACAGCAGCAACATCGCCTTCACGCCGATGAAGGACGGTCAGGCGCTGGATGAGGCCGAGTTCGCCCAGCTGCCCGAGGCTGAGCGTGAGCGCTTTCATAGCGACATCAGCGCGCTGGAGGAGCATCTCAACGAGGAGCTGTCGGCGCTGCCGCAGTGGAAGCGCGAGTCCAGCAACCAGCTGCGCCAGCTCAACGAGGAGACCGTCACCCAGGCGCTGGAGCCGCTGCTCACCCCGCTGGCCGGCGAGTATTGCGACAACCCGGATGTCTGTGCCTGGCTGCAGGCGGTGCAGGGCGATCTGCTGAAGACCGTCATCGATCAGCTGGTGGATGATAACCGCAGCGATGCCCAGAAGCGTCAGGCGCTGGCCGAGTATTACGGGCCCTGCCTTGTGGTCGGCCATCCCCGTGATGGTGGTGCGCCGGTGGTGTTCGAGTCGCATCCGACCTACGACAACCTGTTCGGGCGCATCGAGTACAGTGCCGACCAGGGCGCGCTGTACACCAGCTACCGCCAGCTGCGCCCGGGTGCCCTGCACCGCGCCAATGGCGGCTTCCTGATCCTTGAGGCCGACAAGCTGCTGGGAGAGCCGTTCGTCTGGGAGGCCTTGAAGCGCGCCTTGCACACCCGGCGCCTGAAGATGGAATCGCCGCTGGCCGAGCTTGGGCGCATCGCCACGGTCTCGCTGAATCCGCAGGTGCTGCCCCTGCAGGTCAAGGTGGTG
>CAZFFB010000001.1:0-22363 GCA_964517735.1 uncultured Pseudomonas sp. | reverse complement strand
CGGCGCCCGGCAGCTGTACTACGCGCTGCAGGAGCTGGATCCGGACTTCCAGGAGCTGTTTCGTGTGCTGGCCGACTTTGACGAGGACATTCCGCTGGCCACGGACAACCTTGAGCAGTTCGCCCAGCTGCTCAAGACCCGCACCAGCGAGGAGGGCATGGCGCCGCTGACCGGTGAGGCGGTGGCGCGGCTGGCTACCTACAGTGCGCGGCTGGCCGAACATCAGGGGCGGCTGTCGGCGCGGATTGGCGATCTGTTCCAGCTGGTCAGCGAGGCCGACTTCATCCGCCAGGTGGCAGGCGATGAGCTGACCGACATCGGCCACATCGAGCGCGCCCTCAAGGCCAAGGCGACCCGCACCGGGCGGGTGTCGGCGCGGATCCTCGATGACATGCTGGCCGGGGTGATCCTGATCGACACCCAGGGGGCTGCGGTCGGCAAGTGCAACGGGCTGACGGTGCTTGAGGTCGGCGATTCGGCGTTCGGCGTGCCGGCGCGGATCTCTGCCACCGTCTATCCCGGCAGCTCGGGGATCGTCGATGTCGAGCGCGAGGTCAGCCTCGGCCAGCCGATCCACTCCAAGGGGGTGATGATCCTCACCGGCTATCTGGGCAGCCGCTACGCCCAGGAGTTCCCGCTGGCGATCTCGGCGAGCATCGCCCTGGAGCAGTCCTACGGCTATGTCGATGGTGACAGTGCGTCGCTCGGCGAGGTCTGCACGCTGATCTCGGCGCTGTCGCGCACGCCGCTCAAGCAGTGCTTTGCGATTACCGGCTCGATCAACCAGTTCGGCGAGGTGCAGGCGGTCGGCGGCGTCAACGAGAAGATCGAGGGCTTCTTCCGTCTCTGCGAGGCGCGCGGCCTGACCGGCGAGCAGGGGGTGATCATCCCCTGGGCCAACGTCTGCAACCTGATGCTGGATGAGCGGGTGCTGCATGCGGTGCGTGCCGGGCTGTTCAACGTTTACGCGGTGCGCACGGTGGACGAGGCGCTCGGCCTGCTGGTCGGCGAGGAGGCCGGGGTGCTGGGCGAGGACGGTCGCTTCCCGCCGGGCAGCGTCAATGCCCGGGTGGTCGAGCGGCTGCGGGAAATCGACGCGCTGCTGGATTCGGAGGAGGAGACGGCCGAGGGCGAGGCGGCCAGCGGCGAGACCGCCAGCGAGACGCTCGACTCTGCCGCCCGGCCGGACGCTCAGGCCTGAGTTCGCCTGCGTCATCCTGCCGAGCCGGATATGCCGGGCCCGGCAGACCGACGGCCTGTTGCGCGCGCCCGGCAGGGTCTAGGCTGAACGTGACGATCAGGCGAGGGCGTTGCGCATGGCCACCATTCATTGTCTGCAGCGGCAGTTCCCGGGGATCACTACCCGGGTCGAGCTGATGCTCTGCCCGCTGGCCGGCGCAGGCGGGCTGCACATGCTGTTCTGTGCGGTCGGCATGGCGGGGCTGCAGCCCTCGATCGTGCGGGCTCAGGGGCCGTTTTACGGCAGTGCAGGCGCGCAGGCGCATCTTCAGGCGCTGCTGGCCAGCCTGCACGAGCAGGGTTACCGGCCGCTGGCGGAGCTGCCGATCTGGGCGCTGCACCTGCAGGCCGAGCGGCGCCGGCAGAACGCGGCACGCGGCTATCCCTGTCATGGTTGCCGCTAGCGGACATGGCTGCGAGCGGGGTGTGCAGCAGATATACTGCGCGCCCGATCCCTGAAGCCCGATTGCCTGCCATGGAACGATTGCTCGAAAACACCATGTACGCTGCCCGCTGGCTGCTGGCGCCGATTTATTTCGGTCTGTCGCTTGGTCTGCTGGCGCTGGCCCTGAAGTTCTTTCAGGAAATCTTCCATATCCTGCCCCACGTCTTCGACAAGAGCGAAGCCGACCTGATTCTGGTGCTGCTGTCACTGATCGACATGGCGCTGGTCGGTGGTCTGCTGGTGATGGTGATGATCTCCGGCTACGAAAACTTCGTTTCCCAGCTCGATATCGATGAGGGCAAGGAGAAGCTCGACTGGCTGGGCAAGATGGACTCCGGCTCGCTGAAGATGAAGGTAGCCGCCTCGATCGTGGCGATCTCCTCGATCCATCTGCTGCGCATGTTCATGGATGCCCAGAAGATCGATAACGACAAGCTGCTCTGGTACGTGATCATCCATATGACCTTTGTAATCTCGGCCTTTGCCATGGGTTATCTGGAGCGCATCACCAAGCACTGAGCAGTGCCCGGCTCAAGACGCAACGCCCGGCAGACTACAGGTCTGACCGGGCGTTTTGCATGGGGCTTTTGCTGGCGAGGGGCACCCAGGGTTGTGCAGAATCTTGTACAATTCGGTTAGTCTGTACAGATTAAACAACCTGAGGGGACGCCATGAAGCTGCACGAACTGATCGCCCATGCTCAGGCCGGGCGTGTCGAATCGCTCGACCTGATCTCCATCGAAGGCGGGATCTACCTGCTGGAGGCGCGGATGGCCGGGCGTATCCACAGCCTGCGCGACGAGCGCGACAAGACCATGCATCTGCGCTCGGTCGAGCATGCCCGCGATCTGCTGGAGCAGGCCCCTGAGCTGCCCTTCCACCTGGTGCATGCTTGCGCCTATGACGAAATGTGCGGTCTCAGCGAGGGCCGCCGTGAGCCGCTGCGCTTGCCGATCAGCATGCGTTCGCAGTGGCGCAGCTGACAGCCCCGCTGACTCCGCCGCTGCTCACCCGCCCGCTGGCGATCATCGATGTCGAGACCACTGGCCTGCACCCCCAGCGTGACCGGATCTGGGAGCTGGCGGTGCTGCTGGTCGATCAGGGGCAGGTGAGCCGCCGGCTCAGCTGGCTGCTCGACCCGGGACTGAGCCTGCCGGCAGGCATCTCGGCGCTGTGTGGGGTGCTGCCGCAAGAGCTGGTCGGTCAGCCGCGCTTTGCCGAGATAGCCGATGAGCTGACGCGCGCGCTGCAGGGGCGGGTGCTGGTCGGTCACAACCTGCGCTTTGATCTGGCCTTTCTGCGCCAGGCGCTGCTGGAGTGTGCGCAGCCTCTGCGCGCGCGTCAGTTGTGTACCCTGCGTCTGGCCCGCAGCGTCTGTCCGCAGCTGGCCTCCCACAGTCTGGAGGCGCTGTGCAGCCATTTCGCCATCCCGCGCTTCATCCAGCACCGTGCGCTGGCCGATGCCGAGGCCGCCTGGGCGCTGCTGCAGTGCCTGGCGCGCTGTGATGCCCAGATGGTGCAGCAGGCACTGGGCGCGCAGCTGCGCAAGGCGGCGGTACCGCGCCATCTGAGCGCCGAGTACCTGGCGGCGCTGCCTGAGCGGCCGGGGGTCTACTACTTCTATGGCGACAATCAGGCGCTGCTGTATGTCGGCAAGAGCCGCAACCTGCGCCGCCGGGTGCAGTCGCACTTTCAGAATGATCATGCCAGCCGGCGCAGCCTGCAGATTGCCCAGCAGATCCGCGAGATCCGCGTGCAGCCGACCGCCGGCGAGCTGGGGGCGCTGTTGCTGGAGGCGGCCGAGGTGGCGCGCCTGCAGCCTTTGTATAACCGCCAGCTGCGCCGCCAGCGCGAGCTGCTCAGCTGGTCGCTGGAGCCTGGGGAGGGCGGCTGCGTGCCGGTGCTGCGCCCCCTCGAAGCACTGCGCCCGGGCGGCCAGCATGCCGGACTGTTCCGGGCGCGGCGCGAGGCGCTGGGCTGGCTGCGGACGCTGGCCCGCGAGCGGGGGCTGTGCCTGCGCCTGCTGGGGCTGGAAAAGGGCCAGGGCGCCTGCTTCGCTGCCCAGCTCGGCCAGTGCCGTGGTGCCTGCTGCGGACGCGAAAGCCGGGCCGAGCACGATGCCAGGCTGCGTGAGGGCTGCTCGCGCCTGCAGGTGGCGGACTGGCCCTGGCGCGGTGCCGTGGCGCTGATCGAGCGTGACCTGCGCCATGGCCTCAGCCAGTGGCATGTGGTCGATGGCTGGCGCCATCTGGGCAGCTGCGAGGATCCGGCCGCCATCCCGGCATTGCGCGCGCGCACCACCGCCCCCTTCACCCGTGACACTTACCGCATCCTGCGCAGCCACCTGCGTCGTCACCCTGACATGGAGCTGATCGAACTGTGAACGCATCCAGTATCGGAGCCCTGCGGCTGGTCCTTGCTGATCAGCTGTCTTTTGAGCTGGCCTCGCTGGCCGACCTTGATCCCCGGCATGATCGGGTGCTGATGGCCGAGGTCGCCGAAGAAGCCCGCCATGTGCCTCATCATCCCCGCAAGATCGCTTTCCTGTTCAGCGCCATGCGCCACTTCGCCGAGGCGCTGCGTGCGCGCGGCGTGACGGTGGACTATGTGACGCTGGATGATCCGCACAATACCGGCAGCCTCGCCGGCGAGCTGGCACGTCATGTCGCACACCATCAGCCGGCGGCGATCCACGTCACCGAGGCGGGCGACTGGCGGGTCGAGCAGTCGCTGCGCGGCAGCGGTCTGGCGATCACCTGGCATGCCGACAGCCGTTTTCTCTGCTCGCGTGCGGCCTTTGCCCAATGGGCGCAGGGCAAGAAGCAGCTGCGCATGGAGTTCTTCTATCGCCAGATGCGCCGGCAGAGCGGGCTGCTGCTGGAACCGGATGGCCGTCCGCTGGGCGGGGCCTGGAACTTTGATGCGGACAACCGCAAGGCACTGCCCAAGGGGCTGCGCCCGCCACCGCCCTGCCGTTTTGCCCCCGATGCCCTGACCCGTGACGTGCTGGCGCTCGTGGCGTCGCGCTTTGCCGATCACTCCGGCGGTCTGCAGGACTTCGACTATCCGGTGACCCACGGGGAGGCCGAGGTGCTGTGGCAGCATTTTCTCCAGCACGCTCTGGCCGACTTTGGTGACTACCAGGATGCGATGGCCCGCGGCGAGCCCTTCCTGTTCCATGCGCGGATCAGTGCCGCGCTGAATGTCGGACTGCTGGATGTGCGCCGTCTGTGTGCCGATGTGCAGGAGGCGTTCTTTGCCGGACGGGTGGCGCTGAATGCCGCCGAGGGTTTCATCCGTCAGCTGATCGGCTGGCGCGAGTATGTGCGGGGGATTTACTGGCTGCAGATGCCTGACTATGCGTCGCGCAATGCCTTCGGCAACAGCCGAGCGCTGCCGGCATTTTACTGGAGCGGGCAGACTCGGATGCAGTGCATGCGTCAGGCGATCGGCCAGACCCTCGAGCACGCCTATGCCCATCACATCCAGCGCCTGATGGTCACCGGCAACTTCGCCCTGTTGGCCGGCATCGAACCCCGGCAGATCAGCGACTGGTACCTGGCGGTGTACATGGATGCCTTCGAGTGGGTCGAGCTGCCCAACGTGCTGGGCATGGTCATGCATGCCGATGGCGGCTACCTCGGCTCCAAGCCCTATTGCGCCAGCGGTCAGTACATCAAGCGCATGTCTGATTACTGTGGCAGCTGTGCCTACAAGGTGGCCGAGAGCACCGGGGCGCGGGCGTGCCCGTTCAATGCCCTGTACTGGCATTTTCTGATCCGCCACCGCGAGCAGCTGGGGGGCAATCCGCGCCTGGCGCTGACCTACAAGAACCTTGAGCGCATGCCCGAGGCGCGCCGCGAGGCGCTCTGGGCCTGGGGCGAGCAGTTGCTGGCGCGTCTGGATGCGGGGGAGATGCTGTGAGGAAGAAGGCGGATCTGCCGGTCAAGAGCTGCGCGGTGTGTGGGTTGCCGTTTACCTGGCGCAAGAAGTGGGAGCGCTGCTGGGATGAGGTGCGCTATTGCTCGGAGCGCTGCCGGCGCAGTCGGGGACGCCTGCCGCCTTGCTGAACGGTGCCTGCGAATCAAGCGGCAGACGCCCTGCGGCCTGCCCGGAGGTGGTGCTGGCTGTGCTAGTCTGCCCGGCCCTTATCCTGAAGATCTGGAGTACCCATGTCTCAACTTGATCTGTCCACCGACGAAGCCCGCGTCAGCTATGGCATCGGCCTGCAGCTGGGTGGTCAGCTGCGTGACAACCCGCCGCCCGGCGTGCAGCTGGAGGCCATTCTGGCGGGCCTGAGTGATGCCTTCGGGGGTGAGATGCCGCGCGTCGCCGGTGATGCCCTCACCGCCAGCTTCCAGGTGATCCGTGAGCGCATGCAGGCCGAGCAGGCGGCCAAGGCCGAAGCGGCGGCCCAGGCCGGTCGTGACTACCTGGCCGAGAATGCCCAGCGCGAGGGTGTGACCGTGCTGGCCTCTGGCCTGCAGTACGAGGTACTGGTGAGTGGCGAGGGCGCCCAGCCGAGCGCCGACGACCATGTGCGTACCCATTATCACGGCACGCTGATCGACGGCACGGTGTTCGACAGCTCTTATGAGCGTGGCCAGCCGGCGGAATTCCCGGTGACCGGCGTGATTCCGGGCTGGGTCGAGGCGCTGCAGCTGATGAAGGTTGGCAGCAAGTGGCGTCTGCATGTGCCGAGCGAGCTGGCCTACGGCGCACAGGCCATCGGCAGCATCCCGCCCCACAGCACCCTGGTGTTCGATGTCGAGCTGCTGGATGTACTGTGATCGCTGATCGCTGATCGCTGATCGCTGATCGCTGAAACGCAGACGCCCGTCCGGCCTGGCCGTGACGGGCGTCCTGCAATAGCGTGGCGGATCAGTGGGTGCGGGCGACGGCGAACTCAGTCAGCTCGATCAGCGCAGTGCGGTAAGGGCTGTCTGGCAGCGCCTGCAGGGCCTCGAGAGCCTGTGCAGCGTACTCGCGGGCCTTGGCCGCGGTGTAGTCCAGCGCGCCACAGGCTTCTACGGCGGCCAGTACCGGCGCCAGATCCTCAAGACCACCCTGCTGGACGGCCTGACGCACCAGTGCAGCCTGCTCCGCTGTGCCCTCACGCAGGGCGTAGATCAGCGGCAGGGTCGGCTTGCCTTCGGCCAGATCATCACCGACATTCTTGCCCAGGGTGGCTGCATCGCCGCGATAATCCAGCAGGTCATCGACCAGCTGGAAGGCTACGCCCAGCGCATCGCCGAAGCGGCGCAGGGCTGCCACCTGTACATCACCGGCGCCGGCCAGCAGGGCGGCGCTGTGGGTCGAGGCCTCGAAGAGCATCGCGGTCTTGCCGCGGATGACCTCCATGTAGGTGTCCTCGCTGGTGCTGGCGTCGCGGATCTTCGACAGCTGCAAGACCTCACCTTCGGCGATCACCCGGGTTGCGGCAGAGAGCACCTGCATGATCGGCAGCTCGCCCAGCTCCACCAGCATCTCGAAGCAGCGGGCATAAAGGAAGTCGCCGACCAGCACGCTCGGCGCATTGCCCCACAGCGCATTGGCGGTGGAGCGGCCACGGCGCAGGCTGGACTTGTCCACCACATCATCGTGCAGCAAGGTGGCGGTATGCAGGAACTCGACACTGGCAGCCAGGAGGCCCAGGCGCTCGCCGCGCAGGTTCAGGGCATTGCCGGCCAGCAGCACCAGGAGCGGGCGCAGGCGCTTGCCGCCGGCGGAGGTGATGTAGTCACCGATCTTCTCCACCAGGGGGACGCGGGAGGTGAGCTGCCGGCGAATGATGTCGTCAACGGCAGCGAAGTCGTCCGCGACCACGCGGTAAAAGGCCTGGGGTTGCATCGGCTGTCAGGACTCCTCAAGGGTTGCGCGGCATGCTAGGTGGCGGGTATGACAGTGTCAAGGCAAGCGGCGGATGCCCTTGTCAGGGCGCATGCTGTTTCGTACAATCCGTGCCCCGAACTTCCTGGCACTCCCTGCCTTACGCAATTGCACGGCGCCCCTCCCGGCGTCATGCAGCCATGCTGGCCAATAATTCCTTCACCAAAGCGCCAGGTGAGCAGGTCTAACGGAGACATTCCATGTACGCAGTAATTGTTACCGGCGGCAAGCAGTACAAAGTCGCTGAAGGCGAATTCCTCAAGATCGAAAAGCTCGACGTAGCGACCGGCGAAAGCGTGTCTTTCGACAAGGTTCTGCTGGTCGGCAACGGCGATGACGTCAAGATCGGTGCGCCGGTCGTTGAAGGTGCCAAGGTCACTGCAGAGGTGATCAATCAGGGCCGTCACGACAAGATCCGCATCATCAAGTTCCGTCGCCGCAAGCACCACATGAAGCGTCAGGGCCACCGTCAGTGGTTCACTGAAATCAAGATCACCGGCATCCAGGCCTGATCCCCTCTTTTTCCGGAGTATTGACTCATGGCACACAAAAAAGCTGGCGGTTCTACCCGTAACGGCCGCGATTCCGAAAGCAAACGCCTGGGCGTGAAGATGTACGGCAGCCAGGCCGCTGTGGCCGGCAACATCCTCGTGCGTCAGCGCGGCACCAAGTTCCACGCCGGTGTCGGCGTCGGCATGGGCAAGGACCACACCCTGTTCGCCAAGGTTGACGGCGTGGTCAAATTTGAGACCAAGGGTGCCTTTGGTCGCAAATACGTGAGTGTTGTGGCCCACTAAGCCTGCGCTCGCCGAAAAAGCCCTGTCAGCAGACAGGGCTTTTTTGTTTGTACATCCCTTGCTCTAATAACCCGCCCGGGGCGGGGAGGCGTTACCCATGAAATTCGTCGACGAAGTATCCATCCATGTGCAGGCCGGTGACGGCGGCAACGGCTGCATGAGTTTTCGCCGTGAGAAGTTCGTGCCCTTCGGTGGACCGGACGGCGGCGACGGTGGTGACGGTGGCTCTGTCTGGCTGCAGGCGGACGTCAACCTCAACACCCTGGTGGACTATCGCTACACCCGCCGCTTCCAGGCCCAGCGCGGCGAGAATGGCCGCAGCAAGGACTGCACCGGCTCCAAGGGTGAAGACCTGATTCTGCCGGTGCCGGTCGGCACCACCATCATTGATGCGGCCACCCAGGACATCATCGGCGATCTGACCGAAGATGGTCAGCGCATCCTGGTGGCTCGCGGTGGCTGGCACGGCCTTGGTAACACGCGCTTCAAGTCCAGCACCAACCGGGCACCGCGCCAGACCTCCCATGGCAAGCCGGGCGAAGCCCGCGATCTCAAGCTCGAGCTCAAGGTGCTGGCCGATGTCGGACTGCTGGGCATGCCCAATGCTGGCAAGAGCACCCTGATTCGCGCGGTATCTGCGGCCAAGCCCAAGGTTGCTGACTACCCGTTCACCACCCTGGTGCCGAACCTTGGCGTGGTCAGCGTCGGTCGCCTGAAGAGTTTTGTGATCGCCGATATTCCCGGCCTGATCGAGGGTGCTTCCGAAGGTGCCGGCCTTGGCATCCGCTTCCTCAAGCACCTGGCCCGTACCCGTCTGCTGCTGCATCTGGTTGATCTGGCACCGCTGGATGAATCTGATCCGGCTGATGCCGCCGAGGCGATCATCCGTGAGCTGGGGCGCTTCAGTCCGGCCCTGGCCGAGCGTGACCGTTGGCTGGTCCTCAACAAGGCGGATCAGCTGCTTGATGAGGAGCGCGAGGCGCGTCTGCAGCACGTCATCGAGCGTCTTGAGTGGAAGGGGCCGGTCTATGTGATTTCCGCCCTGGAGCGCGAGGGCACGGACCGACTGTGTGGCGACATCATGAACTACATCGATGAGCGCAGCCGGCGCCTCAGCGAGGAGCCGGAGTTTGCCGAGGCAATCGCTGAGCTTGATCAGCGTATCGAAGATGAGGCCCGCGCCCGCCTGCAGGCGCTGGATGATGCCCGTGCGCTGCGCCGTGCCGGGGTCAAGAGTGCCGATGCGCTGGTCGATGACGAAGACGACTTCGAAGATGAAGATGACGGCGACGGCCCGGAGATCTTCTACGTCCGCTGAGGCCCGGTGGTCGCCGGCCATTCGGCGGGCGACCGGATCGAGATGGGGCCGCGCGCGCCCCGCAAGCTGAGTGCAAGGTTGCTGAACATGCGTGAGAAGGTGAGCAAGGCCCGCCGCTGGGTGGTGAAGATCGGCAGTGCGCTGCTGACCGCCGACGGCCGCGGCCTCGACCGCGGCGCCATGGCCGTGTGGGTCGAACAGATGGTGGCGCTGCGCCAGGCCGGCGTGGAGCTGGTGCTGGTGTCCTCCGGGGCGGTGGCGGCGGGGATGAGTCGGCTGGGCTGGAACGAGCGCCCGGGCACCATCCACGAGCTGCAGGCGGCCGCCGCGGTGGGCCAGATGGGCCTGGTGCAGGCCTGGGAGTCGAGCTTCGCCGAACACGGCCTGCACACCGCCCAGGTGCTGCTGACCCATGACGACCTCTCCGACCGCAAGCGCTACCTGAACGCGCGCAGCACCCTGCGCACCCTGGTCGATCTCGGCGTGATCCCGGTGATCAACGAGAACGACACGGTGGTCACCGACGAGATCCGCTTCGGCGACAACGACACCCTGGCGGCGCTGGTCGCCAACCTGGTGGAGGCCGACCTGCTGGTGATCCTCACCGACCGCGACGGCATGTTCGACGCCGACCCGCGGCACAATCCCGATGCCCAGCTGATCTTCGAGGCGCGCGCCGACGACCCGTCGCTCGACGCGGTGGCCGGCGGCACCGGCGGTGCGCTGGGCCGCGGCGGCATGCAGACCAAGCTGCGCGCGGCGCGGCTGGCCGCCCGTTCCGGGGCCAACACGGTGATCATCGGCGGACGCATCGAGCGGGTGCTCGACCGCCTCAAGGTGGGCGAGCGCCTCGGCACCCTGCTGACCCCCGAGCGCGGCCGCCATGCGGCGCGCAAGCAGTGGCTGGCCGGCCACCTGCAGACCCGCGGCAGCCTGGAGCTGGACGCCGGCGCGGTGCGCGCGCTGGTCGAGCAGCGCAAGAGCCTACTGCCGGTCGGCGTGGTCGCGGTGGACGGCAACTTCCGCCGTGGCGAGATGGTGGTCTGCCTCGGCCCGGATGGCCGCGAGGTGGCCCGCGGGCTGGTCAACTACAGCGCTGCCGACGCGCAGCGGATCATCGGCATGGGCACCGAGGCGATCGAGCAGGAGCTCGGCTACATCGACGAGCCGGAGCTGGTGCACCGCGACAACCTGGTGCTGGTGTGAAGATGCTCCTGCGCGCCCTGCTGGTCGCTGCCGGGCTGACCGCCGGCGCGGCGCAGGCCGAGGTGATCGGCGAGGTCTCCACGGTGTTCAAGCTGCTCGGCCCCAACCACAAGATCGTCGTCGAGGCCTTCGACGACCCCAAGGTGGAGGGGGTGACCTGCTACCTGTCGCGGGCCAGGACCGGCGGCATCAAGGGCGGCCTGGGCCTGGCCGAGGACCGCGCCGAGGCGTCGATCGCCTGCCGCCAGGTCGGCTCGATCCGCTTCCGCGACACGCTCGAGGACGGTGAGGAGGTGTTCAAGGAGCGCACCTCGCTGGTGTTCAAGACCATGCAGGTGGTGCGCTTCTTCGACCGCAAGCGCAACAGCCTGGTCTATCTGGTCTACAGCGACCGGGTCATCGAGGGCAGCCCGCAGAATGCGGTGACCGCCATCCCGATCCTGCCCTGGCCGCAGGGCCACTGAGCGGCGGCGGCTGCCCATCAGAATCATCAGAGGCAGCCACGCAGGGCATCGGTAGAAAATCGCTGCGCGCGTTTTCTGCCCTGCCAGGCTGGCACCGAGACTTCCGCCATCGCCACGGCTCCCTGCCCCGGGATCCCCGCATCCCCTCCCTGCGCAAATCTCAGGCACAAAAAAGACCCCGCCGAAGCGGGGTCGAAAGTGCCGTAGCACGACCTTGATGCGTCGGCCGCTCAGGCCGGTGGCCGGGCGCGGGTGACCCGGTCGACCAGGTAGACCAGGCCGTGGTAGTCGATCCCCGCATGCTGCGACAGGCCGATCTCGCAGGTGCGGCTGGTCGATACGCCCTCGCCGCACTGCTGCACCGCATCCTGCAGCGAGCGCAGCGCGTGGCTGTTGAGTTCCGGGACGTTGAAGCCCTTGTCGCCGGCGAAGCCGCAGCAGTGGATGCCTTCCGGTACCACCACCTGCGTGGTGCAGCGGCGGACGATGTCGATCAGTCCCTGAGCCTCGCCCAGGTGCTGGGTGCTGCAGGTGACGTGCACCGCCACCGGCGCGCTCTGCGGGATGAACTCGAGGCGCTCGAGCAGCTGTTCGCGGATGAACTTCACCGGGTCATGGATCTGCAGTCGCGGGTCGTCCAGGTCCTGTACCAGGCGCAGGGTGCAGGGGCTGGTGTCGCAGTAGATCGGGTCGAGGCCGCCGCGGCTGGCCAGCAGCAGGGCGTGGCGCAGTTCTTCGCGCTTGTCCTCGGCCTGCTGCGGGTAGCCCTTGGAGGCGAACGGCTGGCCGCAGCACAGGTTGTCGAGGTTGTCGGGGAATACCACGGCGAAGCCGGCCTTCTCCAGCAGGGCGCGGGTCTTGTCGAGCAGCGGCAGCTGTTCGGCATCGCCGGCCGCCGGGCCCATGGCCCGCGACACGCAGGCGGCCAGGTAGACCACCCGCGGCCGGTCCGTGGCCTGCGGCGCGGCCGGCAGCTGCAGGCGTACCGGTTGCGGCATGGCGTTCGTCCACTGCGGCAGGCGCTGGCCGGAGAGGCGGCGCAGGCCGGCGCTGAGGCTGGAGAGGCGCGGTGCGCCGAGCAGGCGGCGCGCCAGGTCGGCGGCGGTCAGGGTCAGCCGGGTGCCCTTGAGGGCGGTGGCGAAGTGGCGGGCCAGCCAGCTGGCGGTGTCCGGATGATCGGCCGTCGCGGCGCGCAGCTGGCGCACCAGGTCGCCGGTGTTGATGCCCACCGGGCAGCGCTGCGCGCACAGGCCGGTGGCGGCGCAGGTATCGATGCCGTGGTAGTGGTAGGCGCGCTCCAGCTCGGTGGTGTCGATGCCGGCGCGTTTCTTCGCCTGGATGTCGCGCCAGATGACGATGCGCTGGCGCGGGGTCAGGGTCAGGCCGCGCGACGGGCAGACCGGCTCGCAGAAGCCGCACTCGATGCACTTGTCGACGATCGCGTCGGCGGCCGGCAGCGGCTTGAGGTTCTTCAGGTGGATCTCGGGGTCTTCGGAGAGCACCACGTCGGGGTTGAGGATGCCCCTGGGGTCGAGCAGGCGCTTGATCCGCCACATCAGCTGGTAGGCCTCGCTGCCCCACTCCAGCTCGACGAACGGCGCCATGTTGCGCCCGGTGCCGTGCTCGGCCTTCAGCGCGCCGCCGAACTCGACGGCGACCAGCTGGGCGACGTCCTGCATGAACGCCTCGTAGCGGGCCTTCTCCGCCGCGCTGTCGAAGCCCTGGGTGAACACGAAGTGCAGGTTGCCCTCCAGGGCATGGCCGAAGATGATCGCCTCGTCGTAGCGGTGCTTCTCCAGCAGTTCCAGCAGGCGGTTGACCCCCTCGGCCAGCTGTTCGACCGGGAAGGTGACGTCCTCGATGATCACCGTGGTGCCGGTACGGCGCACCGCGCCGACCGCCGGGAAGGTGTCCTTGCGGATCTTCCACAGCTGCTCGTAGACCACCGGGTCCTCGCTGAAGTCGACCTGCTTCTCCACCGGGAACTCGGCGATGGATGCCATGATCTGCGCGATCTGTTCGTGCAGCAGGCTCTGGCTGGCAGCGCGCGATTCGATCAGCAGCGCGCAGGCGCCAGCCGACAGTTCGCGCACCCATGCCGGCATGCCCGGCTTGTTTTCCACCGAGCGCAGGCTGCGCCGATCCAGCAGCTCCACCGCGGACACCGGTTGCTGACGCAGCAGTGGCACGGCGCGGCAGCAGTTTTCCACGTCGGGGAACACCACCAGCGCGCTGGCCTTGTGCGGGTAGTCCGGCACCGTGTGGTAGGTCACCGCGCTGATGAAGCCCAGGGTGCCCTCGGAGCCGACCATCAGGTGGTTGAGGATGTCCAGCGGGTCGTCGTAGTCGACCAGGGCGTTGAGCGAGAAGCCGGTGGTGTTCTTCAGCCGGTACTTGTGGCGGATCTTGCCGGCCAGCTCGCTGTTGGCGCGGGTCTCTCGACCCAGTTGGGCCAGCTGTTCGAGCAGCTCGGCGTGGCTGGCGCGGAAGGCCGCCACGCTGGCCGGGTCCTCGCTGTCCACCACGCTGCCATCGGCCAGCACCAGGCGCAGGCCGGCGAGGGTCTGGTAGCTGTTCTGCGCGGTGCCGCAGCACATGCCGCTGGAGTTGTTGGCGACGATGCCGCCGATCTTCGCCGCGTTGATCGATGCCGGGTCGGGGCCGATCTTGCGCTGCAGCGGCGCCAGCACGGCGTTGGCCTGGGCACCGATCACGCCCGGCTGCAGGCGGATCTGCGCGCCTTCTGCGCGGATTTCCCGGCCGTTCCAGTTGTCGCCGAGGACGATCAGCACCGAGTCGCTGATCGCCTGGCCGGACAGGCTGGTGCCGGCGGCGCGGAAGGTCACCGCCACCTGTCCGGCATGCGCCAGCCTGAGCAGCTCGATCACTTCGCGTTCGGATTCGACGCGCAGCACCAGTTTCGGGATCAGCCGGTAGAAGCTGGCGTCGGTGCCGAAGGCCAGGGTGGACAGCGGGTCGTCGAAGCGCCGCTCGCGGGGGATCAGGCGTTCGACGGCGGTGAGGAAGGCGGCGGGCAGGCTCATGGGCAACTCCGGCAGTCACGGTTCGGGTACGGGGCAATCGCGCTATGTGCGGGCCGGCACCGAGCGCCCCCGGGAAAGGGCTGGGGTGAGGGGGCAGTATGGCAGCCAGCGACCCTCACCCCCGGCCCCTCTCCCAGTCCTGGGAGAGGGAGGAACGGCGGCACTCCGGGCAGGGCCAGGGTGCCGCTCATGGCGTCAGGTGCCCAGTTCGCGGACCAGCGAGTCGCGGCTGATCTCGGCGATCGTGCGAGCGCCGGTGAGGGTCATGGCCACGCGCATTTCCTTGTCGATCAGTTCCAGCAGGTTGCGCACGCCGGCCTCGCCGTCGGCGGCCAGCGCGTAGACGAAGGCGCGACCGAGCAGCACGCTGTCGGCGCCGAGGGCGAGCATGCGCACCACGTCGAGGCCGGTACGGATGCCCGAGTCGACGAGGATCTTCAGCTCGCCCTTCACCGCGTCGGCAATCGCCGGCAGGGCGCGGGCGCTGGACAGCACGCCGTCGAGCTGGCGGCCGCCGTGGTTGGAGACGACGATGCCGTCGGCGCCGAACTTCACCGCGTCGCGGGCGTCGTCCGGGTCGAGGATGCCCTTGATGATCATCGGGCCGTCCCAGAAGTCGCGGATCCACTCCAGGTCCTTCCAGGAGATCGACGGATCGAAGTTGTTGGCCAGCCAGCCGATGTAGTCCTCGAGGCCGGTGGGGTTGCCGCGGTAGGTGGAGATGTTGCCCAGGTCGTGGGGCTTGCCGAGCAGGCCGACGTCCAGCGCCCAGCGCGGGTGGGTGACCGCCTGCAGGTAGCGGCGCAGCGCCGCGTTGGGGCCGCTCATCCCCGAGTGGGCGTCGCGGTAGCGGGCGCCGGGCACCGGCATGTCGACGGTGAACACCAGGGTGGTGACGCCGGCGGCCTTGGCGCGCTCCAGGGCGTTCTTCATGAAGCCGCGGTCCTTGAGCACGTAGAGCTGGAACCACATCGGCCGGTCTATGGCCGGGGCGACTTCCTCGATCGGGCACACCGACACGGTGGACAGGGTGAACGGGATGCCCTTGGCCGCCGCGGCACGCGCGGCCTGCACCTCGCCGCGCCGCGCGTACATGCCGGTCAGGCCGACCGGCGCGAGGGCCACCGGCAGGGCCAGCTGCTCGCCGAACAGCTCGATGCCGAGGTTCAGCTCGGACATGTCCTTGAGCACCCGCTGGCGCAGGGCGATGTCGGCGAGGTCGGCGACGTTGCGCCGGAGGGTGTGCTCGGCATAGGCGCCGCCATCGATGTAGTGGAACAGGAACGGCGGCAGGCGCCGCTGGGCGGCGGCGCGGTAGTCGGTGGAGGCGGAGATGATCATCGGGCGGCTCCCGGTAGGTTCGCAGGGATCGCGCCCCGCTCGGGGCGGGGCGCGGTCGGGCTTAGGCTTGGCCGGCCAGCAGCGGGTCGCTGACGCCGAGGACGTAGACCGCGAACAGGGCGATCAGGCCGGTGAACAGGATGTAGTAAAGCGTCGGCCAGAGGGTCTTGCGCAGGGTGCTGCCTTCGCGGCCGAGCAGGCCGACGGTGGCGGAGGCGGCAACCACGTTGTGGATCGCCACCATGTTGCCGGCGGCGGCACCGATGGCCTGCACCGCGACGATCATGGCGGTGGAGATGCCGAGGTTTTCGGCCACGCCGAACTGGAACTGACTGAGCATCATGTTGCTGACGGTGTTGGAGCCGGCGATGAACGCGCCGAGGGCGCCGATGCTCGGTGCCAGCAGCGGGTAGATGCCGCCGACGCTGTCGGCCACCCACTGCGCCATGGCGATCGGCATGCTCGGCAGATCGCCGGCGTTGATCCCGGAGTTGATCAGGATGCGCACCATCGGCACGGTGAACAGCAGCACGAAACCGGCGCCGAGCAGTACCTTGCTGGATTCGCCGACTGCGGCAGTCAGCTCACGCACTTTCATGCCGTGCAGGAAGAAGGTGGCGATGACTACGGCAACCAGGATGCCGCCCGGCAGGTACAGCGGCATGAAGTCGGCCTTGATGCCGGTCTCGCCGAGGATGTCGGGGAACACCAGTACCACGGACTTCAGGGCTGCGCCGACTTCCGGGAACACCCGGCTGATCACCAGCAGGGCACCGACCAGCACATAGGGCAGCCAGGCACGCAGGGTGCTCATCGGCCGCTGGGTGAGTTCGTCGAGCTTCATTTCCACGCTGCCCAGCCATTCGGCCGGCCAGTCACGCGCATCGGCAAAGTCCCAGGTGGTCTTCGGCACCAGGAAGCCGGCGCGGGCGGCGAGGGTGACGATGGCCAGACCAATGAGCCCGCCGAGCAGCGAGGGGAATTCCGGGCCGAGGAACACGCCGGTGGCGGCATAGGGCACGGTGAAGGCCAGGCCGGCGAACAGGGCAAACGGCAGCACCTCGAAGCCAGCCTTCCAGCTCTTTTCCTTGCCGAAGAAGCGGGTCAGCATCAGCGCCATGATCAGCGGCATCACCGTGCCGACGATGGCGTGGACGATCGCCACGTTGCTGGTGATCTGCTGCAGGAACAGCTCCCAGCTGGAGCCCTGCTCAGCCAGGCGGGCGCCGATGCTGGCGCTGTCCAGGCCGCTGTTGACGCCGATGATGATCGGTGTGCCGACCGCGCCGAAGGATACCGGGGTGCTCTGCACCAGCATGCCCATCAGCACCGCGGCCAGCGCCGGGAAGCCGATGGCGACCAGCAGCGGTGCGGCGATCGCCGCCGGCGTGCCGAAGCCCGACGCGCCCTCGATGAAGCAGCCGAACAGCCACGCGATGATGATCGCCTGGATGCGCCGGTCGGGGCTGAGGGTGGTGAAGCCGCTGCGGATCGCGGCGATCGCCCCGGAGTGCTTGAGGGTGTTGAGCAGCAGGATGGCGCCGAAAATGATCCACAGCACGCCGAGGGTGATGATCAGCCCCTGCAGGGTGGAGGCGAGCACCCGGTTGAGGCTCATCTCCCAGGCGAACAGGCCGATGCCGGCGGTGAGCAGGTAGACCAGTGGCATGGCGCGCTTGGCCGGCCAGCGCAGGCCGACCAGCAGGATGGCGGCGAGCAGGATCGGGGAAAACGCGAGTAGCGCGAGAAGGCCCGGTGGCATGGCGATGACCTCGTGTCAGGCGTGCGCTACGCGCAGGCGGTGGATGATGGGGTCACGGGCGAGCAGGACAGGCATGGTGAAACCTCGTCGGCCGGTTGTTGGAATTGTAGGTGCAAAATTGGTAATACCAATTTACAGTCGGCGGGAGTCAGGGTAAAAGTCGACCTGCGGGCTGTCAAATGGACGCGCTACGACTTTGGTTGCATGCTGGCGGTCTGTAAGCCCTATGCCGGGGGCGCTAGGCTTGCCGACTGTGCGCGCCGGCAGTCCGGTTGGCGGTCAAACCACTGGAGAGACAAGGCAATGGGATACGGTCCGGTGCGACAGCGCCGTCTGTCGGAGGACATCGTCGAGCGCCTCGAGGCGCTGCTTCTCGAGGGCTCGCTGCAGGCCGGCGAGCGCCTGCCGGCCGAGCGTGTGCTGGCCGAGCAGTTCGGTGTGTCGCGGCCGTCGCTGCGCGAGGCGATCCAGAAGCTGGTGGCGCGTGGTCTGCTGGTCAGTCGTCAGGGCGGCGGTACCTACGTGGCCGACAGCCTCGGCAGCGCCTTCAGCGATCCGCTGCTCGAGCTGCTCGGGTGCAGCAGCGAGGCGCAGCGTGACCTGCTGGAGTTCCGCCATACCCTGGAGGGCGCCTGTGCCTACTATGCGGCGCAGCGCGCCACGCCGGTCGACCATCAGCGGCTGCGCGAGGCGTTCGAGAGCCTGCAGCGCTGCTATGCCGCGCCGCTGCCCGGTGGCGGCGCCGAGGAGGGGCTGGCCGATGCGCGCTTCCACCTGGCGATCGCCGAGGCCAGCCACAACGCAGTGCTGCTGCACACCATCAAGGGCCTGTTCGATCTGCTCAAGCGCAACGTGGTGACCAACATCGGTGGCATGTACGCGCAGCGCGGCGAGACCCGCGAGATGCTGATGCGCCAGCATCAGGAGCTGTTCGAGGCGATCATCGCCGGGCGTGCCGAGGAGGCGCGGGCGATTTCCAGCCGGCACATCCACTACGTGCAGGAGGTGTTGGCGGAAGTGCAGCAGGAGGCGCATCGCGCGGCGCGGGCGCGGCGGCGCCAGGGCTTGCCGCAGGAGGAGTAGGGGGGGCGCCGGCGGGGCTGCCGGCGCCGGGGCGGACTCAGTCGTCCTTGCCCTTGCTGCGCACGGCGCGCTGGATCTCGCGGTTGGAGTCGCGTTCCTTCTCGACGGCGCGCTTGTCGAATTCCTTCTTGCCCTTGGCCAGGGCGATCTCGCACTTGACCAGGTGCTTCTTCCAGTACAGCGCCAGCGCCACGCAGGCGAAGCCCTTCTGCTGCACGGCACCGAACAGCTTGCCCAGCTCGTTCTTGTGCAGCAGCAGCTTGCGGGTGCGAGTCGGGTCGGCGATGACGTGGGTGCTGGCGGCGTTCAGCGGGGTAATGTGGCTGCCTAGCAGCCAAGCCTCGCCGTCCTTGAGCAGCACGTAGCTGTCAGTGAGCTGGCCCTTGCCGGCGCGCAGACTCTTGATCTCCCAGCCAGCCAGGGCAATACCGGCCTCGAAGCGCTGCTCGATGTAGTAGTCGTGCAGGGCCTTCTTGTTGAGGGCGATGGTGCCGGAGGTTTGTTTCTTCTGTTTAGCCATAGGTGCGCATTATAGGCCCTTGCCACACGCCGCGCCATGCGCATGCGGCCTTGTGCTTGAGCCTTGGAGGGTAATTTCGGACAATATCCGCCTAATTTTCTGCCGGGCCATTCTGCCACATGAGCACCCGTATCCAACGCTCGGCCCTGCTGCCTTATCCGGCGCAGGCGCTCTTCGATCTGGTCAATGATGTGGCCAGCTATCCGCAGTTTCTGCCCTGGTGCCAGGGCAGTGAGGTGCTGGAGTGCAGCGATGCCTTGATGCGCGCCACCCTCAAGGTCGGGCGCGGCGGCATCAATCAGCAGTTCACGACCTGCAATACGCTGGTGCCGGGTGAGTCGATCACCATGCGGCTTGAGCAGGGGCCCTTTCGTTCCCTGCATGGGGTCTGGCATTTTCAGGCGCTGAGCGAGCAGGCCTGCAAGATCACGCTTGATCTGTCATTCGAGTATTCCGGGGCATTGGTCAAGGCCACCCTCGGCCCGCTGTTCAACCAGGCCGCGACGACCATGGTCGAGGCCTTCTGCCAGAGAGCCCGGCAACTGTATGGATAAGCCCGATATCATCGCCGTCGAAGTGGTCTATGCACTGTCTGATCGGCAGAAACTGTTGCGTCTTGGTGTGCCGCGCGGCACGACCATGCGTGAGGCGGTCGAGCGCTCGGGGATCGCAGCGTTCTTTCCCGAGCTGGATCTGCAGGCCGCGCCACTGGGTATCTTCGGCAAGGTGGTTGCCAGGCCCGAGGAGCGCGTGCTGGAGGAGGGGGAGCGGGTGGAGATCTACCGGGCGCTGATAGCCGACCCCAAGGAGGCACGCAAGCAGCGTGCTGCCAAGGTGGTGCGTGACAAGGAGTCAGAGTCCACCGCCCAGGGGAGCTGAGCGGCCGCCGCGTGCTGGCTGCCGCAGACGCTCAATCCAGTTTTTCAGGGGTGGGGACGGGGGCGCGCTGGACTTCATCGACTTCGCGCTGGATTTCCTCGAGCAGAGAACCCGGCTGCACGTTGTCGTCCGGCTGCTGTCTCGCATTGTCTGCCGGCTGAGTCGACTGTCGGAGTGCCTGAGAGGGGGCCTCGATCGGTTGGGCAGTCTGCGCCGCGTCGAGTGCACGACTCATCCCAGGCAGGAAGTCACCGTTCAGGCCGCTCAGCAGTCCCTGGTCGTCAAAGATCAGCGCGATGCGCTCTTGCTGGCGTACACCGCCCCCCGCCTGCAGGCTGTATAAATAGTCCCAGCGATTGGCGTGGAAGGTGTCGGTGATCAGCGGGTTGCCCATGACAAAGCGAACCTGATTGCGGGTCATTCCTGGACGCAACTGGTCTATCATGTCCTGCGTAATCACGTTGCCCTGCTGGATGTCGATCTTGTAGACCCCGGGAAGCGAGCAGCCGGCGAGCGCGGCAGTTCCCAGGAAGGTGAGGCCGGTCAGCAGGAGCTTGGCTTTTTGCATCGATGGGTCTCTATCTGGCGGAGCAACAGATCCGGGATCATACCCGCATTGAGGAAGGCTGCGAAGCATCCCCCCAAGAGAAAGCAGACATGGTTGAAAACAACGAACTACGCAGGGCCGGTCTCAAGGTGACTCTGCCCCGTGTGAAGATCCTGCAGATCCTCGACACCTCGGCTCAGCGCCATCTCAGCGCCGAGGATGTCTACAAGGCGTTGATGGAGGCAGGTGAGGATGTCGGGCTGGCCACCGTCTATCGGGTGCTGACCCAGTTCGAGGCGGCCGGTCTGGTCGAGCGGCATAATTTTGATGGCGGTCATGCGATCTTCGAGCTCTCCGATGGCGAGCACCATGACCATATGATCAATGTCGACAATGGCGAGGTGATCGAATTCATCGACCCGGAGATCGAGCAGCGGCAGAAGGCCATTGCGGCCCAGCACGGCTTCGAGCTGGTCGATCACAAGATGGTGCTCTACGTCAGTCGCCGGCGTTGAGCAGGGCGGGTGCAGGGTGCTGCACCCGCTACGTTTTCAAGCAGCGACCGCGCTGCGCCCGGCGCCATGGATCATGCAGCGGGCATGGGCCAGTGACTCGTGCGTGAGATCGAGGCCACCCAGCATGCGTGCTACTTCTTCAATGCGCTGATGCTCGTCGAGTCGTGTGACAGCCGTGCGGGTCTCTGCGCTGCCGCGCTGCTTGTGGACAAACAGGTGCTGATGCCCCTGTGCCGCCACCTGGGGCAGGTGGGTCACAGTGATCACCTGGCCCGCCGCACCCAGTCGGCGCAGCAGCTGGCCGACCACCTCGGCAGTCGGGCCGCCAATGCCGACATCCACTTCATCGAATACGAGCGTGGGCGTGCGCGAGGTCTGTGCGGTGATCACCTGGATGGCCAGGCTGATCCGTGACAGCTCGCCTCCCGATGCGACCTTGGCAATGCTGCGCAGCGGCTGCCCCGGATTGGCACTGACGTGGAACTCGACCTGTTCAGCCCCCTGTGGGTGAGGCTCCTCGCTGGTCAGCGGCTGCATGGCGATTGCAAAGCGGCCACCGGGCATGCCCAGGCGCTGCATTTCATGCTCCACCGCGCGGGCCAGCGTCGCGGCAGCCAGCTGGCGCTGGTGGCTGAGCTGCGAGGCCTGCTCCCGGTAGTGCTCGGCCAGTTCGGTCAGCTGGACTTCGAGCCCCTCAAGACCGGCATCGTCGGCATCCAGCTGGGCCAGCTCCTCACGCAGGCGCTCCTGCAGGGAGCCTAGCTCGGCGGGCTGAACGCGGTGCTTGCGGGCCAGGTTGTAGATGCTGTCCAGGCGCTGCTCGATTTCCTGCAGGCGCTGCGGGTCGGCATCGAAATGGTCGATGAACCGGTGCAGGCCAGCGGTTGCCTCTTCTACCTGGATTTGCGCACTGGCCAGAAGCTCCATGGCTTCATCGAGGGCGGGCGGGCGGGCGGGGCTGCTGCCAAGGCGCTGGATGCTGCTGCGCAGGGCTTGCAGCACACTGCCATGCTCATTCTCGCAGCACAGATCAATCACCCGCTGACAGCTGTCGAGCAGGCTGGCGCCATTGAGCAGTGTCTTCTGGGTCCGCTCGAGCTGCGGCAGCTCCTCGTCGCCCAGGGCCAGGTTGTCGAGCTCTTCCAGCTGGTAGCTGAGCAGCTGGCGGCGAGATCTTCGCTCCTCGCTGTGGCGACTGCTCTGCTGCAGGCTGTGGCGCACCTGTCGCCAGCGCTGCGCGCTCTGCTGCACCTGGCGGGCCAGCTCGCCCGCGCCGGCATAGGCGTCGAGCAGGCGGCGGTGGGTATCAGGCTT